>JAYVNC010000098.1:0-6136 GCA_043758655.1 Novosphingobium sp. | reverse complement strand
GGTAATTGCGCTGGGCAAACCGACGGTGGTGGCGCTCAACATGATCGATCTGGCAGACCGCGACGGGCTGGTGGTCGATCCTGCGGCTCTCGAATCTGCGCTCGGCGTGCCGGTGGTCGCCACGGTCGCGGTGCGGCGCAAGGGGTTGGACGATCTGCTTCGCGCCATTGCCAGCACAGAAAAGTCGGGCCCCGATCAATCTCTCGCCCATCTCGGTCTGTCCGAACGCCGTCTTGCCGCGCACGCGATGGCCGATGGCGCGATCCTTTCAGAAACCACGCGGCACCGGATTCACGCGCGGATAGATGGGCTTCTGCTGCATCCGTGGCTCGGCCCACTAGTGCTGTTCGCCACGCTGTTCGTCATGTTTCAGGCGGTTTTCGCTGGAGCCACCCCGTTTGCCGATGCACTCGATGCCGGGGCGGGCGCGCTTGGGGCGGGCGTGCGCGCCGCGCTGCCGCCCTCGCTGTTCCGTGATCTGATTACCGATGGGGTGATTGCCGGCGTCGGATCAGTGGTGGTCTTCCTGCCGCAGATCCTCATCCTGTTCCTGTTCATCCTCGCGCTCGAAGCATCGGGCTATATGGCGCGTGCCGCTTTCCTCATGGACCGGATGATGAGCCGAGTTGGCTTGTCAGGCCGCAGCTTTATCCCGTTGCTTTCCAGCTTCGCTTGCGCGGTGCCAGGGATCATGTCGACGCGCTCGATCGCCGATCCCAAAGACCGACTGACGACGATCCTGATCGCCCCCCTGATGACCTGCTCGGCGCGGCTACCGGTTTACACGGTGATTATCGCCGCCTTCATCCCGCGTCACGCCGTTGCATGGGGGGTCGGATTGCAAGGATTGGTGCTGCTCAGCCTGTACCTTGCTGGGGTGATTGGCGCGATGGTCGTCGCCCTGATCCTGCGCCGCACGGTGACCAAGGGCGATGCCAGCGGCTTCATTATGGAACTGCCCAAATACCAGATGCCGCGCCTTAAAGACCTGATGATCGGGCTGTGGCAGCGCGCCTATATTTTCCTGCGCCGCGCGGGCACGATTATTTTTACCGTGACGGTCGTGTTGTGGCTGCTGCTCAATTTCCCGCGCGCCGGGCAGGGTGAAAATCAGGTCGACGCCTCGTTCGCTGGCCACATCGCCAATGGCCTTGCCGTGGTGGTCAAGCCGATCGGTTTCAACCGCGATATTGCTCTGGCGCTGATTCCGGCGATGGCGGCGCGCGAGGTTGCCGTGGCATCGCTCGCCACAACCTATGCGGTGAATGCGAGCGGCGGCGATGAAGCAGGCACCCGCCAACTTGGTGCCGAATTGCAAAAACACTGGTCATTGCCGACTGCATTGGCATTCCTTGCGTGGTTCGTCTTCGCGCCGCAGTGCATGTCGACCATTGCCGTCACCCGGCGTGAAACAAACGGGTGGAAATGGCCCGCCTTTATGTTGCTCTACCTGTTCGGGTTAGCCTACATCGCAGCGGGAATCACTTACTGGAGCGCGGTGGCGCTCGGGCTTTAGCGAACGAGGAAGATATGGCAGGCAGCGTCAACAAGGTTATTCTGATCGGCAACCTTGGGGCTGACCCCGAAGTGAAGAGCTTCCAGAACGGCGGCAAGGTGTGCAACATTCGCATCGCCACTTCAGAAAGCTGGAAAGACAAGAACACCGGCGAAAAGCAGGAGCGCACCGAATGGCATACCGTTGCTATCTTTGGCGATGGGCTGGCAGGCGTGGCTGAACGCTTTCTGCGCAAGGGCTCTAAGGTTTATATCGAAGGCGCGCTGCGCACCCGCAAATGGCAGGACCAATCGGGCAATGATCGCTATTCCACCGAAGTCGTGCTGCAAGGCCCCGGCGCGGTGCTGACAATGCTAGACGGCGCACCCGGTTCTGGCGGCGGCGGAGGCCAGCGCAGCGGCGGTGACTGGGGCGGCGGTACGGGCGGCGGCTCTGGTGCCAGTTCTGGAGGGGGGCAGCGTTCAGGCGGTGCAGCTTCGGGCGGGTTCGGCGGCGCTTCGGGCGGCAGCGCAGGCGGCGGCGGTTTCGCCGATGATCTGGATGACGATATTCCGTTCTGAGCGAATCAGTCGCTTTTTCTCAGCGCTGCCAGCGCGGCAAATGGCCCGGCAGCCCCAACATCAACAATCCCCGCCTTGCGCCGCGCATTTTCGGCTTGCGGACCGGTGAGAAAAGGATCGATGGCGACGGCAAGACTCTGCGCCATTTCTTCACCCAAATCGATGGTTGTGCCGGTGAACTCCACCTCATCGCAATCATTGGCGTCAAGCTCGACTTCGGCTTCGGCATGGTTCTGCGATGCGGCAGGGACAAAACGCAAGGTCAGTGGCTCGGAGATCGTAACGCGCAAGTCTTCAGCGGAAACCGCGCAGCGCTGAATAATCTGTGCGTCCAGCCTGCCGGTTGCCGTGATGGCATTCTTGGCCTTGTCTAGAACCAGTTCCGCAGTCAGGCTGCTCACCGCGACCAGATCAAACCGTCGGGCCAGTGCGGCGCATTCCTCGGGGCTCGCTTCCAGTCGCAGCGGTGCTTCGGGCAAGAAACGAACGTCGGTCAGGCGTGAAAATTCGGGCGCAGTCATAGGGTCAGCGCCCCGCTCAACAGCGCCGCACCTTCAGTTTCGGCTAGGCCCGACGCAAGATCGCGCAGCATCGCCGCTGCCACCGCAGGATCGGCACCTTCGCGCATGGTGACATTGCGGCCAATCGCTGCGGCCAGCGTAGCATCATCCTGCGCCAGCCCTTCGCGGTAAGCCCCGAGCCTGCCGCCCAGCGCCCCCATCAGCTTGCCCATACGTTTGCCAACCACCAGATCGCCCACACCGCTTTGGCGCAATTGGCTGTCCATATCGGCAACGAACAGCTCGGTGAGCCGCGCCGAACCTTCGATCAGTTCGGGCTCGCGCTCCATCCGCAGCAATACTGCACACAGCACCAGCGTAACCGCATCAAAGCGCCCGACCATCGAATCGGCAACTCCGCCTTCGCGGTACCAGCGCGGATCACGCGACACCTCGACAATCTGGTGCCACAGCGCCCGGTATGGTGAAAGATCATCGGCGGGTTGGCCCATCAGGCGCTTGAGGAAAGACATCATCGGGTTGTTCCTAATCACTGGCCCGGTTTATCTGCGGCCCTGTTCATCGGCAATTCAAGCCCAGCGCGCCAAGCGCCATTGCACAGCAGCGCGGGCACCGGTAAGGCGGGTGCCGATACACGCTAGCGGGCCGATATGGCAATGGCGCAAGCGGCAATGGTTTGATCGGAGTAAGGCATGCGGGCGTTTGGTAATCTGGCGGCTGGGGTTGCGGTAATGGCTGCGGCGGTTGGGCTTTCTGGCTGCGCCTCAATCCGCGATCATCGCGGCTACCTTGTCGATCAGGCGCTGGTCGATGGCGTGCAGCCGGGAATCGATAATATGCAGTCGGTGGGTAAGTCGCTCGGCCGGCCAACTTTCGTCAGCGAATTTGGCCGCAAAGATTGGTATTACCTTTCGGTCGATACAAAGCAGGCGGCCTTTACCCGGCCACGCACATCGGCCCAGTCGGTGCTGAAAATCAGCTTTGACGGCAACGGCAATGTCTCAGGCATTCAGAAATCGGGCATGGAACATGTCGTTCTGCTCAATCCAGATGGTCACAAAACGCCAACGCTGGGCAAAGAGCGCAGTTTTCTTGAAGATCTGTTCGGCAATATCGGCCAGGTCGGCGCAGGCGGCGGCGGGCAGGATGGCAGCAACGCCCCGGCACCGGGACGCGGTCCTAACGGAAGCTAGCGCATCATGTGATAAAACTGCGCCACCTTTTTCCCTCTCCTAGGTGGGGAGAGGTAGCGCAGCTTGGTCCTTCAGGGCGTAGCGTAGCTGGGTGAGGGGGTTCGAAGTCTGCACGCTGGGAACCCCCACTCCAACTTCGGCTAGGCGGCAAGCCGCCAAGCCTACGTATCCTCTCCCCACCGGGTAGAGGGAGGGATGATGCGGATTAAACGTGGGATGCTCAATGGAACTTTTTAGAGGCTGATCTACCAACGTGGGTAGCATGTTTGCTGCTGATTCATGGTCTAGGATTGAATCGCTCTGCCCAAGCGCCATATTGCCAGCCATGAGCATGAGCAATGAAAGCCACGGCATGGTTCCGTGGCATGGTACCACCATCATCGGTGTGAAAAAGAACGGCCGCACGGTGATCGCCGGTGACGGGCAGGTTTCGATGGGTAACACCGTGATGAAGCCCAACGCCCGCAAGGTCCGCCGGATCGGCGAGGGCGGAAACGTTATTGCCGGGTTCGCCGGGGCGACCGCCGATGCCTTCACCTTGTTTGAGCGGCTCGAAAAGAAGCTCGAGCAGCATCGCGGGCAGTTAATGCGCGCGGCGGTGGAACTCGCCAAGGACTGGCGCACTGACAAGTATTTGCGCAATTTGGAAGCGCTTATGATCGTTGCCGATACCGAGGTGCTGCTGATTCTCACCGGCAATGGCGATGTGCTGGAGCCTGAGGGCGGGATTTGCGCGATTGGATCGGGCGGGAACTATGCCCTCTCAGCCGCCAAGGCGCTCGATGACTATGAGGACGATCCCGAAAAGATCGCTCGCCGCGCGATGGCGGTGGCCGCCGAAGTTTGCGTGTTCACCAATGACCGGGTGACGGTGGAATCGATATGAAAGACGCGCTCACCCCAAAGGCTATTGTCGCGGCGCTTGACGAACACATCGTCGGGCAGGCCGATGCCAAAAAGGCAGTCGCGGTTGCGCTGCGCAACCGCTGGCGGCGTCAGCGCCTCTCGCCCGAACTGCGCGATGAAGTCACCCCAAAGAACATCCTGATGATCGGGCCGACCGGCTGCGGCAAGACCGAGATTAGCCGTCGTTTGGCGAAGCTGGCCGATGCGCCCTTCGTCAAGGTTGAGGCGACCAAGTTCACCGAGGTCGGTTATGTTGGCCGCGATGTTGAACAGATCGCGCGTGATCTGGCCGAAGACGCAGTGCGGCTCGAAAAAGACCGCCGCCGTGAGGCCGTGCGCGAAGCTGCGAGCAAGGCGGCGATGGACCGGCTGCTTAAGGCGTTGGTGGGCGAGAGTGCCTCTGAAGCCACGCGCGAGAGTTTCCGCCAGCGCATCGTCGAAAATGCGATGAATGATGTTGAGGTTGAGATCGAGGTCGAAGACGCGCCTTCGATGCCGTTCGAAATGCCCGGAATGGGCGGCAATGTTGGGATGATAAACTTATCTGACATGATGTCGAAGGCCATGGGCAAGCAGAACCTCAAGCGCCGCAAGCTAAAGGTGCCTGATGCCTGGGACAAGCTGGTCGACGAAGAAGCCGAAAAGCGCATGGATCAGGACGACGTTGCGCGTGTCGCGCTGGCAAACGCCGAAACCAACGGCATCGTTTTCCTCGATGAGATCGACAAGATCGCCGTATCGGACGTGCGCGGCGGTTCGGTGAGCCGAGAGGGCGTTCAGCGCGATTTGCTGCCGTTGATTGAAGGCACAACGGTTTCGACCAAATATGGACCGATGAAAACCGCCCACGTGCTGTTTATCGCCAGCGGTGCGTTCCACATCGCCAAGCCGAGCGATATGCTGCCGGAATTGCAGGGCCGCCTGCCGATCCGGGTCGAGCTGAAAGCACTGAATGAGGACGATTTCGTCCGTATCCTCAGCGAAACCCGCGCCAACCTAGTGTCGCAATACAAGGCGCTGCTGGGCACCGAGAAGGTGACCGTTGAGATCACGCCCGAAGCCATCCGCGAGATTGCGCGGATTGCCTGTCAGGTGAATGAGGCGGTTGAGAATATAGGCGCGCGGCGGCTGCAAACCGTGATGGAAAAGCTACTCGAGGAACTGAGCTTTGAGGCTGAGGACCGCGCGGGGGAAACCGTGGTGGTGGACGCCGATTACGTGAAGGCGCGGCTGGCTGGGCTGGCTGCGGATACCGATTTGTCGAAGTATATTCTGTAAATTCCCCCCTCCTCTTCAGGGGATGGGCCGGGGGTGAGGTCTCTCCGCTGGCCCAACCTTGGCGAGTGGGGATAGACCCCACCCCAACCCCTCCCCTGAAGAGGAGGGGCTTACAAATAAGCAAGCTTGGTTTTCGCAACTCAACCACCTTGTTCCCCAAAC
>JAYVNC010000097.1:0-1909 GCA_043758655.1 Novosphingobium sp. | reverse complement strand
TTTTAACGGTCCGGCTTCCTGATGTTCAGAAAATGTAATCTGCCCCCCACCAGAAAACTTCACGACCCGCATCAATTTGCGTGGCTGGCCTTGCAGTTCGACAGCGACCAAATCGTTTTGGCGCAACCTTAGGACCCGCTTGGCCGCCGGGTGGGGGCGCTGTTCTGAATGGCCTGCCTGGTGCGCGTCGAACATTGATACGATACCGGAATGCGACTTGCCGTCCTTGTCCTTCCAGCTCGATATCCATTTCTCGTCCGGCATCCGCCACACGTCGAACCGGGCGTTGGCATCGCCCTTGAAGGCCTTGAAGGCGCGACCCGAAGCATCGCGGACCGGAATGACGCTCAATGCCTCCCGCACTCTCACATGGCGGATGCCCTTGAAAACCGGGTCAGATTTCGAGAACGCTACCAGCGCCTTTTCAAAGTCCTTGCCCGACAGCCCTTCGCTTGCCGTCCACAGGGCACGTTGCAGGGCTTCATCCGGGATGCGGATGGGATCGATGATGTCGGTCGGTTTGAGGCTCAACAACGGCACGCGGTGAACGACGATCGGCAAGCCGCTGTCACTCACCATGCCGGTCAGCCCATAGGCGGTATCGTTATGGAGCCGCGCGGCAGTTGCATCGCGGCCCTTTGCGGGAAGCCGCTTGCGGCCATGATCGGCCTTATGGCTGACAACCACGCGACTGAGGGATTCGCGCAAGTCTTCGCGAAACGTCTCCCAAGGCTTGGGCAGGTCGACGAACAACCGGTCGAGATTCTGATCCTCCGCCCGACCGGCTGCCTTGGAAATTGCATTAAGCATGCCCCGATCCGTTGCGCCCACGACCGCCGCGTCAATCGCATGGTGGCGATGATCGAGCCGGTTTTTCGGCGCTCCGCTGTGCGGATTTTCAACATAATTGTGATCGGGCAGCAGTTCGCTAAGCCCCCAGAGCCGCCGCAGCATCGCAGTCATGCGGCCTGGGATGACATAAACCCCCTTAACACCGTCGCCCGGCAGCCGATCTGATGGGCGTTCGGGATAGAGGCTCGACAAATAGGTCCGGGCCATCCGCGACAGATATTGCGTGTCGGTCAACTGACGCGCGATGAAGCCTCCTTCTTGGTCGAACCGCTCCATCGCATCAGGTTCAAACCGCCATTGCTTGGATTTGTGGAGCCGCGACACCTGTTCGGCGATGATCGCCCAGCGCTCGGTATCTCCCCACGCTTCCCAGGGCGTCTTGTTGCCCTTTTCCCGGTTACAGCTGCGATGCGCGATCACCTTGTTGGCGGCGCTATCGTCGAAGGAACGGGAATAGGGGATGATGTGTTCGATTTCGGTTTCTTCCGTGAACAGCGCCAGTTGCCCGATGTGACGCCCGCAAAACGGGCAGCAGCGGTCCAGCGGGTTGCTCGGATTTAGGTCTTCCCACAATTTGAGCAAGGCTCGATTGGAGCCGCTGTCGCGCTGATCGCTCTCAAGCAGTTTTCTCGACCGGTCCTGCGCTGCGCGCGTGTTGGCGCCGATCCGCTTGTTATGTTCGGCCTTGTCCTTTTCGTTGAGTTTTAGGTCGCGCGCCAGTTCGACCACGATTTCGTCGGGGCGGCCATGCACCTTGATGATGGCGTTGAGCAGGCGGCGGATCTGGTTCAGGCCGATATGCACGGTGGGATTGGTGATCTTGCCCCAGCGGATTTCCTCACTGTCTTTCGGATCGAGCGAGCCGGGCGGAATCTCGCGCGAGAGAATTTCGCCATAATAGGGAAGCTGGTCCAGCACTTCTCCTGTCCGGAAATCGCTGTGCGATTTGCCGAGCGCGGCCTCCACCGCATTATCGTAAGTCACCACACCTTTCTTGAGTTCCGCAAGAATCTTCCGGCTCGCGGTTTCGCCCAGGCGGCCATGGCCTTCGGGCAGG
>JAYVNC010000096.1:0-18040 GCA_043758655.1 Novosphingobium sp. | reverse complement strand
CCGCTGAGCACCGGATATTCCAGATCCTTGCCGCCCGCGCTCAATTTTGCTTGATCAACCACCTGTTTTCTCCTCAATCAACCTGTTCGGGGGAATTTGCCTGCGCGGCAATACGCGCAAGGCTTTCATCCCGGCCCAACAATACCAGAACGTCAAAAATGCCGGGACTTGTAGCCTGTCCGGTCAAAGCGGCGCGCAGCGGCTGCGCCAGTTTGCCCAGGCCAAGTCCCCATTTCTCAGCCAGCGCCTTAACCCTGACTTCGAGCGATTCGGTTGTCCAGTCGCCATGATCGCCCAGTGTATAGGCGATCTTGCCAAGCAATGCGCGGGCTTCCGCAGTGAGCAGGCTTTCCGCTTTCTCATCAAGCACCAGCGGGCGCTGTGCGAAAAGAAATTCGGCACTTGCGGCCAGTTCGATCAGATCTTTCGCGCGCACTTTGAGCACCGGCATGGCGCGAGCGAGCAAAGCGAGATCAACCGGGCCGGTCATGCGTGCGGCTACCAGACCTGCAAGCCGCAAATCATCGGCCTCGCGTAAATAATGGCCGTTGATGTTCTGCAACTTGGCAAGATCAAAACGCGATGGGCTAGTGCCGACATCAGCGACATCGAACCACGCGATGGCTTGCTTGGCGCTGATGAATTCCTCGTCGCCGTGGCCCCAGCCGAGCCGCAGCAAATAAGTGAACAGTGCTTCGGGCAGCACGCCCATTTCATCGCGATAGGCATCAACCCCCAATGCGCCGTGGCGCTTTGAAAGCTTCGCCCCGTCAGACCCGTGGATCAGCGGCACGTGGGCATAGACCGGCACTGGCCATGCCATCGCCGCGATTATCACCAGTTGGCGAAAGGCATTGTTGAGGTGATCGTCGCCGCGGATTACGTGGGTTACCCCCATGTCGTGATCATCGACAACTACCGCGAGCATATAGGTGGGCGTACCATCGCTGCGCAGCAGGACAAAATCATCAAGCTCTGCATTAGCAACGGTGACGCGGCCCTGGACCAGATCATCAATCGCGGTTTCACCCTCACGCGGAGCCTTGATGCGTACCACGTAAGGCTGATCGGCTGGCCAAGATGCTGCCTCGGCATCGCGCCATTCACTTTCGATGCGAAAGGGGCGGCGCTCGGCCTGCGCAGCTTCGCGCCGCGCGGCGAGTTCTTCGGTGCTGAGGTAGCAGCGATAGGCATGGCCGCTTGCGAGCAATTGCGCGGCAACTTCGGCATGGCGATCTGAGCGGGCGAACTGGAACACCGGCGCTTCATCGCCGCCAAGTCCCAGCCAGTTCAGGCCATCAAAAATCGCTTCGATGGCGGGCTCGGTAGAGCGCGCGCGGTCTGTATCTTCGATCCGCAGCAGGTACGTGCCGCCATGATGCCGCGAATAAAGCCAGTTGAACAGTGCAGTTCGTGCGCCGCCAATGTGCAGATAGCCGGTGGGCGAAGGGGCAAAACGCGTAACGACATGCGGACGCGCAGCACGGCCAACAGCCGGTCCCCCGTCTTTTACGCCGCCGCTTGCCATCGAGCCGTGCTTCCTGTCCTATGCGGCCCGTGGAGGGCGGGCCTGTTCTTGCGCCATTGCCGGGCGATTCGCTGGGGGTTTATCCGGCTCGCGCTGCAATGCAGCAATTCAGATGGCGCGTTGCAACCCACTTGTCCAGTATGCTTGCAAAGCTAGAGCGTTTTCTTGACCGCGCCGGGTTTGACCGTGCGCCGTGGCTGTCGGTCGCCTTCGCACTAGGGATCGCGGCGTGGTTCTCCATGGCCAATGCACACCAGTGGCTGGCTTTCCTTGCGGCGATGGGCGCCGTGGGGGCAGGTGCCACAGTGCTGTTGCGCGATGACGGAGGTTTTCCTTATATTCGCCAAGCTATTATATCACTTTCTTTAGTAGCAGCATCGGGTTGTGCAATCGTATGGACGAAATCTGCGTTGCAGGGAATACCAGCTATTTCCGCCCCGTGGGTCGGCAAGATCGAAGGCCGGGTGATACTGCGTGAGGAGGAGCCGGCTGATGACCGGGTTCGGCTGACACTGGCGACGCGAGAACCGGAAACCGGGCGACCAATCCGGGTGCGCATCAATGTACCGTTGGAGCGCGATGCGGCAGAGGCGCAGGAAGGCGCGCTGGTGCGGTTTCAGGCCCGGCTGGTTCCGCCCGCACCGCCGATGTTGCCGGGCTCGTATGATTTTTCACGGGCGGCGTGGTTTCAGGGGCTCGCCGCGACAGGATCGGCGCTGGATCCGGTTGAGGTGGTCACACTGGGCAAGCCCAGCGATGATTGGCTCGCGCGGTTGCAGCGACGGATTTCCAACCATGTGCGCGCCAATGTTGCGGGTTCGGCGGGCGGAATCGCCGCCGCTTTCGCCAGCGGGGATCGCGGCGGGATTGCCAAGGCTGATGAAGACGCAATGCGTGATTCGGGGCTCACCCACCTGCTTTCAGTGAGCGGATTACATGTCAGCGCGGTGATTGGCATAACCTATTTCCTCGCGATGCGGCTGCTGGCGCTGTGGCCATGGTTGGTGCTGCGGGTGCGCCTGCCGCTGGTCGCCGCGGGTGCAGGCGCGTTTTCGGCGATTGCTTACACGCTTCTCACCGGGGCACAGGTGCCGACGGTGCGGAGCTGCGTCGGTGCTTTGTTGATTCTGGCAGCGCTGGTGATCGGGCGTGAGGCGCTGAGCCTGCGTTTGATTGCGGTGGCCGCCTTTGCGGTGATGCTGATCTGGCCCGAGACGGTAGTTGGCCCGAGCTTTCAGATGAGCTTTGCCTCCGTCATAGCCATCGTTGCTCTGCACGGATCTGCGCCGATGCGCGCGTTCACCGGCCCGCGCGAAGACCGCTGGTGGCAACGCGGCGCGCGCAATGCCGCAATGCTGCTGATCACTGGGGTGGTGATTGAGGCAGATCTCATCCCCATCGCGCTTTACCATTTTCACAGGACGGGCGTTTATGGCGCGATTGCCAACGTCATCGCCATTCCGCTCACCGAAGTGGTGACAATGCCGTTGATTGGGCTCGGCTTTTTGCTCGATGCGGTTGGATTTGGCAGACCTGCATGGTGGCTCGCGGGCAAGTCGCTCGATGGATTGCTGGCGTTGGCGCATTTTGCAGCGGGATTGCCCGGCGCGGTGAATCACTTTCCGGCGATGGGAGTCGGCGGGTTTCTGCTGTTTGTTGCTGGATTGCTGTGGCTGGCCCTGTGGCATGGCCGGGTACGGTTGATCGGGTTTGCGCCGATTGTTGGAGGCCTGATCTGGCTGATGCTATTGCGCCCGCCTGATTTGCTCATTGCCGGTGACGGTGCGCATGTGGGGATCACTGGCTTATCGCCAGACAGTCTGGTGGTTTTGCGGGAGCCACGCAGCGATTATTCGCGCGAGAATATGACCGAGATCGCCGGGATGAGCGGCTCGATAATGCCGCTGGCGGACCTGCCCGGAGCGCGCTGCAACGCGGCGTTCTGTGCCTATGACTTCCCGCGCGGCGGACGAACTTGGCGGCTGCTGATGGCGCGCGGGGGCCAGCCCGTGGCGGTGCGCGATCTGGCTGCTGCCTGCGAGCTAAGCGATATTGTCATCGCTGATAGGTGGCTACCGCCCGCCTGCCATCCCAAGGTACTCAAAGCTGATCGGCGTTTGCTGGGGCAAACCGGAGGCTTGGCGATTGATCTGCAAAACGCGCGAATAGTCACCGTTGCTGCGGGGCAAGGCGAACACGGCTGGTGGCGGCCAGTCAAACCGAGAGTTTGGAAGGTGGTGTCGTCACCGAGACAATTAACACCTTCAGCTACCGCGAACGCAACTTCGGCCACATCAGACGAGCCCTTGCAAAAGGTTCAATGATAGCGGCGCAGCAATCCTGCCAATTTGCCCTGAACCTCAACCTCGCTGGCACCGTAATGCTGCGGGTTATAGGCCGAATTGGCCGGATCAAGCCGCACGCCGCCTTGTTCGCGGTGGAGGTACTTGAGCGTGGCTTCCTCCCCCCGCACCAGGGCAACAACAATTTCACCATCGCGCGCGGTGTTCGTGCGCCGGATAAGCGCAAAATCACCGTCGAGAATTCCGGCTTCGATCATAGAATCACCTGAAACCTCAAGCGCATAATGCTCGCCCGGGCCGAGAAGTGCGGCGGGAACCGGTAGCATGGCCTGGCCTTCCATTGCCTCAATCGGCACACCGGCAGCAATCCGGCCATGCAGAGGGATTTCAATGACATCATTGGCTGCCCGGGGCTGAGCTGTAGGCGCGCGCAGGGGCGGCACGGTGGTGTTGCTGTTAGCTGGTGCGGCCCGTGCCGCACGCTGAGTAATATCTTCAGGCTGGCGCAGCACTTCGAGCGCGCGAGCGCGGTTGGGAAGACGGCGGATGAACCCGCGTTCTTCGAGCGCCGATATCAGCCGGTGCACGCCTGACTTTGATTTAAGGTCCAGCGCCTCTTTCATTTCTTCAAAGCTTGGGGATATCCCGGATTCTTCAAGGCGGACCTGAATGAAACGGATCAACTCGTGCTGTTTGCGAGTCAACATGGTACCGGTACTCCCTCTGTTCGGGCGCCAAAGAACCGATGTTCTTGCGCCGTTTAGTGAACGAATGCGGAACAATTAAGCAACGATTCGGTTTCCGTCAAGCCATTCCGCCATTTCCGATCAGATAAGCGGGAACTTGGCCTCCTGCGGGCAGGGCGGCGGCGTTCGCGGGGCGGTCAATGAGGACATCGGCAGCGGCCATCGCGGCCAGAGCGCCGCTTTGTTGCATGGTTAGGACTTCGACTTCACCGAGCGCATTCAGCCGTCCGCGCAGGAATTCTCGCCTATCGCCGCCCGCATCAGCTGGGCCGGCAAGGCGCATTGGCAATGAGTGGGGAAGGGGGACTGTCGCACCGAGCAGGTGGCGCAAAAGCGGCATCAAAAACAAGAATGCCGTTACGTAACTGGAAACTGGGTTACCGGGCAGGCCGAGCATAATTTGCCTACCTTTGGTGGCCACCAGCAGCGGCTTCCCAGGCTTGATCGCAACCCTCCAGAAATCAAGATTTGCGCCCCACTTAGCGAGTGCCGGACGGATCACATCGTGATCGCCAACCGATACGCCGCCTGTGGTGACAATGATATCCGCCGATGCAGCCTGCTCCAGCGCCCGCGCCAGCGCCTCAAGATCGTCCGACACCGGCCCAAGCCGCGAAACTGTGCACGGCAGCGAAGAAACCAGCGCGTGAAGCATAGCGCCGTTGCTAGCCGGGATTTGGTGGACCGCGCAGTTTTCCGGGTCGGCGGACAGCTCATCGCCGCTGTCGATAATCACAATATTGGGCATGCGGCGAACGGCAAGGTGTGTGTACCCGGCAGATAGAGCCAACGCCAGTTGCGCAGGGCCGATCCGAGTGCCTGTGGGGAGCAGCGCGTTGCCGTTCTGAAAATCATTGCCGCAGGCCCGCACATGCTTTTCGGGCGGCGACGGGGCGGTTCCCGTAAGCGTGAGGGTGTCGCCATCGCGCGTGATGTCCTCCTGCATGATGACCGCAATGGCACCGCGCGGCATTAAGGCCCCGGTGGCGATCCGAACGGCCTGCCCCGCGGCTACTGTCCCGCCAAATGGATGCCCGGCCGCACTCTCACCGATCACCTGCCACGGGCCGGTCAGATCAGGCTCCCGCACGGCATAGCCATCCATCGCAGAAAGATCGGCACCGGGCTGGGTGCGGCGCGCAATCAAGGGTTCGGCGAGATAACGGCCCAGTGCTGATGCCGTGTCAACGCGCTCAATCGGGAGCGGCGTAGCAAGCGCCAGCAGGCGGGTCTGCGCCTCCTCAAGCGGCAGCGGCGCGCTCATCCAGGTGCTTTCCAGTCACCCGATTTGCCGCCGCTTTTGCTGAGCAACCGCACCTCACCGATGACCATTGCTTTGTCGATTGCCTTTGCCATGTCGTAAACTGTCAGCAGCGCGATGGAACATGCTGTCATTGCTTCCATTTCCACGCCAGTCCGCCCGCTGAGCGAAGCCGTTGCGGTCGCACGAAGCGCGGCATCTTCAAAGGCGAAATCGACCGTCATCGCATCGAGCGCCAAAGGGTGGCACAGCGGAATAAGTTCAGCGGTTTTCTTCGCCGCCATGATGCCAGCAATTCGCGCGGCGGCGATAACATCGCCCTTGGGAACCTCGCCATCGAGGATTGCCGCCAAGGCGTCTGGCGACATGCGGATCAGGCCGGTAGCGACTGCCACACGCCGCGTCTCTGCTTTGCCACCAACGTCAACCATGCGGGCATTTCCAGCGGCGTCGAGGTGGGTTAGGTTAGCCATCCAGCAAGGCCCTCGTTGCGGCGGCGACATCTTGTACGCGCATCAAGCTTTCGCCGACGAGGAATGCGCGCACGCCTGCCTTTTCCAGCCGCAGCAGATCGGCGTGGGTACTAATCCCGCTTTCGCCGACTAAAAGAGCACCTTCGGGTGCCAATGGCGCGAGGCGTTCGGTGGTGGCGAGGTCGGTGACGAAGCGTTTGAGGTCGCGGTTGTTCACGCCAATCAGGCGGGATTTGAGCCGCGCGGCGCGTTCCATCTCCGCCTCATTGTGGACTTCGACGAGCACGTCCATCCCGCGTTCGGTTGCGGCGGCTTCGATTTCGGCCATGACCCCATCATCGAGCGCGGCGACGATGATCAGGATAGCATCGGCGCCAATCGCCCGGGCCTCGGCGCACTGCCAGGGATCAACCATGAAATCCTTGCGGATTACCGGAAGTTCACAGGCGGCGCGAGCGGCGATGAGGAATTGCTCATGCCCCTGAAAATAGGGCGCATCGGTGAGGACGGATAAACAGGTCGCGCCGCCAGCCGCATAGGCTGCTGCGTGGGCGGAAGGATCGAAATCGGCGCGAATCAGGCCTTTGGAAGGGCTGGCTTTCTTGATTTCGGCGATCAGGGCAAAGCGGGATTCCGCGGCGCGGCGCAATGCAGCCTCAAACCCGCGCGGGGCTGTGTGTTCGTGGGCTGCGACATCAAGCTCGGCGATGGAACGCACGGATTTACGTCGCGCAACCTCAGCGCGGGTGGTGTCGCAGATTTCGGTGAGCATATCGGTCATTTGTTTGCAGCGATCCAGCAATCGAGCAGCGTGTTGGCTAGCCCTTTATCGATGACCTCAGCTGCTTCCTCAACCCCTTCGCGCAAATCGCTGACCTCACCTGCCACGATCAAAGCGGCGGCGGAATTGAGTAGCACGGCGTCGCGATAGACGCCTGTTTCGCCCATCAGCAGGCGGCGCAGGGCGGCGGCATTAAAAGCCGCATCTCCCCCGCGCAGATCGCTTACCGGAGCGGCTTTCAAGCCTGCATCCCCGGCGCTTATCCGCTGCATGGTTATGCCATCAGCATCGATTCGCGCCACGGTATTGCCGCGTTCAAGGCTTAATTCGTCAAGCCCTTCATCGCCAGAAACCACCATCGAATGTTCGGTGCCGAGCCGGGCCAGCGCCTCGGCATAGATCGGCGCAAAGTCTGGCCGGGCAATGCCGAGGAGCTGACGCGAAACCCGCGCGGGATTGGCCAGCGGACCCATCAGATTAAAGATCGTTCGCCGCCCAATCGCTTTGCGGATCGGCGTAATGCGCCGCATCGCGGGATGATGATTGGCGGCGAACAGAAAGCAGATGCCAATATCGGCGAGCGTCGCCTCAGCCGTTTCGGCGCAGCGTGCCAGATTGAGCCCCAGCGCTTCGAGCGTATCGGCCGCTCCGGCTTTGGAACTTGCCGCGCGGTTGCCGTGCTTTGCCACCGGCACGCCGTAAGCCGCGATCACCAGCGCCACGGCGGTCGAAACGTTGAGCGTGTGCTGCCCATCGCCGCCGGTGCCGCAAACGTCGATAGCGTTCGCTGGCGCTACAACCGGGATCATTCGCGCACGCATCGCGCGGGCGGCTCCGGTAATCTCTTCTGCTGTCTCATTGCGATCCGAAAGCGCGATGAGGAATCGCGCAACGTCCTCGTCGCTGTGCTTGCCATCAAGCAATGCGCCGAATGCCGCTTCGGCTTCATCTTCGTGCAGTGGCGTCTGAACCGGCGGTAAAAGGTTCACGCCGGAACCTTCGCGGCAATCCCGCACAGCTTCAGGAAGTTCGCCAGCAGGGCGTGGCCATGCTCGGTCGCGATCGATTCAGGGTGGAACTGAACCCCGTGGATGGGCAAGTGCGCATGCCGAAAGCCCATGACGTGCCCGTCATCTGATCGAGCGTTGACCACCAGCGCGTCAGGAATTTCGTCAACAATCAGCGAATGATAGCGCGTCGCGGTGAAGGGGGACGGCAGCCCGGCAAACACCCCGCTGCCATCGTGCGTCACCGGCGATGTTTTCCCGTGCATCAGCCCGCCGCGCACCACTTTGCCGCCAAAATGCTGGCCAATTGATTGGTGACCAAGACAAACACCGAGCAGCGGCTTGCCAGCATCGGCACAGGCGGCAACCAGATCGAGGCTGATCCCCGCTTCATTCGGCGTGCACGGCCCCGGTGAGATCAAAAAGCCCTGCGCCCCCGATGAAATCGCCTGCCCCGCCGAAATTGCATCGTTGCGCACCACATCAACCTCGGCCCCCATTTCCATCAGATAATGGACAAGGTTCCAGGTGAAGCTGTCATAATTGTCGATAACGAGGATCATGGTGCTGGCGCTTTCGGCGAGTTCGGGGCCGGGATCAAGCGGCAATCCGGCCTTTGATAGATTGCCGTGCCGCTGCGTTCACCTGCCACTTGGGAATGGCAAAGAATGTGGCCTCAGTGCGCAGCAGCAAAAGGAAGCGTTCGTCTTCGATCACGCGGCGGAATTGGCTCCACGGGTGGGGGGTGGTCTGGCTGTCGACGGTCACTGTCAGCGCGGTATCATCAAAGTGGCAGGCATAACTGCGTTCAAGTACGTCTAGCTCCTCGAACGCGCGGGCTGAACTTCGGCGGATTGCGCGCATCATGAAGAACAGCTGCACACCCATGAACAACACCGCGCAGAGAAACCCGCGCAGGAACATCTTTGCCAGCGCCCCCCGCGTCATATCAGGGTGCAAATGCCAGGCCATCCCAGCCAGCAGCGTACCAAACGCCAGCCCAACCGCCATCACAAACCACGGACCCCAGCGCCGCACCCAATGACGCTTGACCATCAGCCAATTGGCAGCGGCATAATCTTGCGGCGTGAGAGTAATGGTGAAAGTGTCAGCCATGGCGGCTGCTATTGGCCGAAGCCGGGCTCGCTAGCCACCCGCACCGCTTCCTTTGCCGCCGCGATTAGCGCCCCGGCTTTCGCCTCGCATTCGCACTGTTCGTAAAGCGGCTCGCTATCGGCGACGATGCCTGCGCCAGCCTGAACGTGGAGCACGCCGTCCTTGACCACCCCGGTGCGCAGCACAATGCAGCTATCGACCGAGCCATCGGGCGCGAAATAGCCCACGCCGCCCGCATAGGCTCCGCGCGTTTCCGGCTCCAATTCGGCAATGATCTCGCAGGCGTGCACCTTAGGTGCACCTGATACGGTGCCTGCCGGAAAGCCTGCGAACAGCGCGTCTACGGCGTCAAACTTTGCGGTATCAAGCTGACCGACAACGTTGCTGACGATGTGCATCACGTGGCTGTAACGCTCAACCGTGTAGCTTTCGGTGACCCGCACCGATCCTTTCGCCGCCACCCGGCCAACGTCGTTGCGCCCAAGATCGAGCAGCATCAGGTGCTCGGCGCGCTCCTTGGGGTCAGCGAGCAGGCTGGCTTCGTTGGCGTCGTCTTCCTGCGGACTCTTGCCGCGCGGGCGGGTTCCGGCGATGGGCCGAATGGTGACTTCGCCATCGCGCACGCGGACGAGGATTTCCGGGCTCGATCCGATCAGCGCGAAGCCCGGCAGATCGAGGAAATAGAGGAATGGTGATGGGTTAACGCGGCGCAGCGCGCGGTAAAGCGCGAAAGGCGGCAGGGTGAACGGAGTAGTGAACCGCTGGGCGAGCACCACTTGGAATATGTCGCCCGCGGTGATGTAGTCCTGAGCGCGGCAAACCATGTCGCGATAGCGGCCTTCGGGCAAGGTGGGGTTGAGCACTGGTTCGGGCAGATCGGCTGCATGGGGTGCTGCTGGGGCAGGGGCAGCCAAACGCCGCAGCGCCTCGTCAATCCGTTCTCCCGCCGCATCAAGCAATGCCTCAGCCGCACCCCCTTCGGGCCAAACCGGGGCGACGCACCACAGCGCATCGGACAGCCGGTCAAATACCAGGATAAGCGTTGGCCGAACGAACAACATGTCGGGCAGTTCGAGTGAAGATTGCGGAGCTCTCGGCAGACTCTCGACGAGGCCGATGGTTTCATAACCAAAATAGCCAACGAGGCAGGCGAGCGCCTTGGGTAGAACGTCGGGCACATCAATCCGGCACAGGTTCACCAGCGCGCGCAGTTCAGCCAGCGCATCGCCCTCGAGCGGGGAGAAACCCGCGCGGTCATGCTGCCAGTCGCGGTTTACCTCGGCACGGTGCCCGCCTGCGCGAAACACCAGATCGGGATCGAGCCCGAGCAAACTGTAACGCCCGCGAACCTCACCGCCCTGAACCGATTCGAGCAGGAAGTCGCCGCGTCCCGGCTCAATCAGCTTGAGCGCCGCTCCCACCGGCGTTTCGCAATCGGCGACCAGCCGCCGCCAGATCAGCGCTGGCTTGCCCGCATCAAGCTGCGCCTTGGCGGGGGACCAGTTTTCGGGGCGCGCGCCGCTCATGGTTATGCGGCTCGGCTCAATTGTTGCCCGACAGCTGCCGGGCGAGCGCCTTGACGTTGGCATCGTCAGTTTTCGCGCCAACATTGGCCCGGATCGCGCGGCGCAGCTGCTCGGCATATTCGCGCCCCACCAGTCCGCCCAGTTCCTGCGAGGCTTGCGCCAAGCCGGGATCCTTGGGATCAATCTTGCCCGGCGTGATGGTTTTCAGTGCGACAACATACCAGCCGCGATTGTTCGGTGCGGCCATCTGCTTGACGGTGCCCTGCGCCATCGAGAACAGCAGCGCCAGCGGCGGCGGCACTTGTGGGCCATAGCGGCGAATGTCGGCGCGCTTCATCGAAACTTTGTCGACCGGGGGCAGTGGCGCGCCCAGCGCCGCCATAGCTGGTCCCAGATCGCCGCCCTTGCGTCCGGCGGCCTCAACCTTGGCGGCAGCAGCGCGCGCGGCGGCTTCTCCGCGCACCAGTTGATAGTCAGAAATCACCTGCGGCTTGATCTCATTCAACGGGGCTGGCGCGGTTTGCTGCAAGTTGGTGACGTCAAACACGATAAAGGTTTTTCCGGGATCAACCTCGGCAAGCTGCGGCTGTCCTTCCTGCTCCATCAGGAACGCGGTTTGCACCACGCGCTGCACTTCAGGTGGAAGCACCTGATCTGGCTTGCCGTAAACCTTGCCATCGGCGGTTAGCGCTTCGGTTTGCTTGATTTCAGCGCCCAATTCCTTGGCGACATCCGACAGCGCGCTGCCGCCATCAAATTCGCCTTCGATTTTGGCCGAGAAATCTGCCAGCGCCGCGCGCTTTTTTACAGCTGAAAGCTCGGTCATAATCTCGGCGCGTGCCTGATCGAGCGACTTGCCCGGCTTGCGATCAATGCCGTCAACCTTGACCACATACCAGCCGAGACTGCCCTTGACCGGGCCTACGACCTTGTCCTTTTCCGCCGCGAACACGGCGTTGGCCGCGGGAGCCGAGTTTTGGCCAGCAAAGGTATCTTTAGTGATTGCCGGAATTTGCGCGGTAGCCAGTTTCTTGGCCTGCGCTGCCTGATCGAGGCTCATGCCTTTGCCAAGCGCAGCGATTACCTCGTTCGCTGCCGCCTGACTGGAAAGCACCAGTTGGGTCAGCTTGCGGGTTTCCGATGCGGCGTATTTCGCTTTGTCAGCATTATACTTGGCCGCGACTTCGGCATCGGAGGGTACTGGTACGGTCTTGAGAACCTTGTCGTCGAACGACACATAGCGGATCGCTCGGCGTTCGGGGCGCGCGTAGGCATCGCGGTGGGCGGCGTAGTATTTGGCGAGATCAGCATCGGCAGGCGGCGTTTGCGGCGCGAAGGCGGCTGATGGAATAAGCGCAATCGAACCGTCGCGCGTTTCGGTGAGCAGCGCGGCGTAGCGCACCACCATTTCACTCGGCACATGCGCGCCAAAAGCAGCAGGCACTTGGATTTGCTGCGACACCAGCTGATCCGAAATCAGCTGGCGATAAACAGCATCACTGAATCCCTGCTGCCCCAGCGCCGCACGGTAGGCCGTATCATCGAAGTTACCGTTGGTGCCGCGAAAGGCTGGTTCCTTGGAAAGCTCGCTGCCAACCAAACGGTCACCTGCGATAATCCCATTTTTCTCGCCAAAGGCGGCCATCGCAGCGTTATCGAGCAGGCCTTCGAGCACCTGTTCAAGCCCGCCAGCCGCCACCAGCGAACGCAGTGTCAGTTTTGCATCGCGTCGTTTGGCCTGTTCGAGTGCGCGCCGCGCGAAGAAATCGAGCGAGCTGGCATTGATCTTGCGGTTCCCGGCAGAAGCGACCGTGGTACCCGCGCTCGCGCCGCCCAAACTGCCGAAGCTGAGAATGTCACCGCTGGCAAAAGCCAGCGCGATCAGCCCGACAAATCCGAGCGTCATGGCCACACCAAGCTTTGACTTCATAAACGAGCGGAAAAATTCGAGCATCTGGCGGTCGCTTTTTTGGTTATGTTCAAGTTGTAGTCTTGCGGGGCGGCTTTAGGGTTCTGCGCGCAGGTTCGCAATGCCCGGCGATTCAACTCTGCGCGTTTAGGGGCAAGACTGGACGTGGCGGGAACGCACCAACACTCGCTTCGTCGCAAGTGGTTTTGACTTAGCGAGCCACTGCGCCTAGTTGCATTGCAGCATACTGGCCATCAAGGTGCCTTATAAAGCGCTGTCAGCTATTGAATTTCAAGGGGTTAAGCTAAACTATGAGTTCCAGCCCATACATTGTCGGCAACTGGAAGATGAATGGTTCGCGCGCCATGCTGGCTGAAGCGCGGGCGATTGATCGTGCTGCCGCGCGCTATCCCAGCGTGCAGGTCGCGCTCGCGCCGCCGTTCACGCTGGTTCAGGCGATGGCCCAAGTTTCTGAAGTTATCGGGGTTGGCGGCCAGGATTGCCACACAGCCGTGAGCGGCGCGCATACGGGTGACATTTCCGCTGCTATGCTCGCCGATTGCGGCGCGGTGTTTGTCATCGTCGGCCATTCCGAACGGCGCAAGGACCACGGCGAGAACAACGCGGACGTCAACGCGAAGGCCGAAGCAGCCTTGGCGGCTGGTCTGGGCATCATCGTTTGCGTTGGTGAAACGCTTGAAGAGCGCGATGCCGGCAAGGCCGAATCGGTGGTTTCCAAGCAAGTCGATCAATCGCTTCCCAGCGCCGAATTGATCGCCGAAATCGCACCGGGCAAAATCTCGGTGGCCTATGAACCCGTCTGGGCGATCGGCACTGGCCGCGTCGCGGAAGTCGAAGATGTTGTCGCGATGCACGCTGCGATCCGCGCGCGCGTTGAACGTGCCTATGGTGAACGCGCCGCCGGGGTGCGGATACTTTACGGCGGTTCGGTCAGCGCTGACAATGCTGCTGCGCTGCTCGCCGCCGATGGCGTTGATGGTGCGCTGGTTGGCGGGGCGAGCCTTTCGGCTGAAAACTTTGTCGCGATTATCGCGGCTGCGAGCGCGGATAAGGACTGATCCTGCCGGCCGCTCGCCAGCTTGACCTTGCGCCGAGAGATCACCGCGCCTAGATGCGCTGACACATTTTGCTACCGGGCCAGACCATGTTCCTTTTCATTACCGTTGTTCAAGCCATAGTCGGCGCTTTGCTGGTGGGCGTCATTCTGATGCAGAAATCCGAAGGCGGCGGGCTTGGCGTTGGGGGCAGTCCGGCAGGATTGATGTCTGCGCGCGGCGCGGCAGACTTTCTTACCCGGGCAACAACAGTTCTCGCCACGCTTTTCGTGGTGTTGTCCATCGCGCTTGCCGCGCTGGCGATTCGCACTTCGACCGGTCAGAAAATCGATACCTCGTTAAAGCGTGACGTGCCTGCTGTTCCAGCTGCACCACTTGATCCGCTCGCGGGCCAAGCCAATCCGGGGCTGGCCCCTCCGACACAGGTTACCCCGGCACCGGTCGCTCCGGCCCCGGCCAAAAAGTAATTCACAAATCGTTATGGCGCTGCGCAGCGATTGATCGCTGCCGCAGCTGTGGATTGCGCTCCCTAGGCGCACTCGCGCGCTTGCCCTTGTCCCCTACTTTGGCTTAAGGCCCGACTCCCATGGCGCGGTTCATTTTTATTACCGGCGGCGTGGTCTCCTCGCTTGGCAAAGGTCTTATGGCAGCAAGCCTTGGGGCACTGCTGCAAGCGCGCGGATTTACCGTGCGGATTCGCAAGTTTGATCCCTATCTCAACGTCGATCCGGGAACGATGAGCCCCTATCAGCACGGCGAAGTCTATGTGACTGATGATGGTGCTGAAACTGACCTTGATCTTGGCCACTACGAACGGTTCACAGGCGTTTCTGCCCGCCAGACCGATAACGTCACCTCGGGCCGTATTTATCGCGACATTATCACGCGCGAACGGCGCGGCGATTACCTTGGTGCGACGGTGCAAGTTATCCCGCACGTTACCGACGCGATCAAGGAATTTGCTCTAGCGGAAATTGATGATCTCGATTTCGTGCTGTGCGAAATTGGCGGCACGGTTGGCGATATTGAAAGCCTGCCTTTCATCGAAGCCATCCGCCAATTGCGCAATGAAATGGGGCGCGAGCAGACCTGTTCGATCCACGTAACCTTGGTGCCCTATGTCGCCGCGGCGGGTGAGCTCAAAACCAAGCCGACCCAGCATTCTGTGCGCGAGCTGACCAGCCTTGGCGTTCAGCCTGATCTGCTGCTGTGCCGCTGCGAGCACCCGCTTCCCGATGGTGAACGCGCAAAAATTGCCCAGTTCTGCAATGTCCGTAAGGAAGCGGTTATACCAGCGCTCGATGCGAAGAGCATTTATTCGGTGCCGCTGCAATATCATGCTGAGGGGCTCGATGCCGAAGTGCTGCGCCATTTTGGAATGGACAGCCCCGCGCCCGATCTTGCCCGTTGGGAGGATATTGTTGATCGCTATTTTCATCCTGAAGGTGAGGTTACCATCGGCGTGGTTGGCAAATATGTCGGGCTGCCCGATGCCTATAAGTCGCTTAACGAGGCGCTGGTCCACGGCGGCATGGCGCACCGGGTGAAGGTCAATATCCGCTGGATCGATGCCGAATTGTTTGAACGCGATGACGATGAAATCGCTGCGATGCTCGAACCGATGAACGGCATTCTGGTGCCCGGCGGCTTTGGTGAGCGCGGCACTGAAGGCAAGATCGCCTCGGTCCGCTTTGCGCGTGAACGCAAGGTGCCCTTCCTTGGCATTTGTCTGGGCATGCAGATGGCCTGCATCGAAGGCGCGCGGAACACGGCGGGAATTGCCAATGCCTCTTCCACCGAATTCGGCGCGACCGACGAGCCAGTGGTCGGCATCATCACCGAATGGATGACCGAAGAGGGCCTGCAAACCCGCGCTGAAGGTGGCGATCTTGGCGGAACCATGCGGCTGGGTGCCTATGAAGCGCAATTGGCGGGCAACAGCCATGTCGCAGCGATCTATGGCAAAACCACCATATCAGAGCGTCACCGTCACCGCTATGAAGTGAACTCCGCCTATCGCGAGCCATTGGAAAAGGGCGGTTTGGTGTTTTCCGGCATGTCGCCCGACGGACTGCTGCCCGAAATCGTTGAGCGGCCCGATCATCCGTGGTTCGTCGGTGTGCAATTCCATCCCGAACTCAAGAGCAAGCCTTTCGATCCGCATCCGCTGTTCACCGGATTTATCGGCGCATCGCTGGCGCAGGCTCGGTTGGTATGAATCTGATATTTCTCGGCTGAAATAATTAACGCAGTCGAAAAACCTTGCATTCACCGGTAGTGAAAGCATAGCGACAATTAGTCGCGGCTATTGGCTCCTGAGGGAGCCTGGCTTTAAGCGCAGTGTCAAGGCGACCGCGCGATACAGTATTCAGAGCTTGCCCTAGGGCTGATCGTCTTCTGCGACCCGGACGATCTTCACTGGCAAGGCGGCGCTTGCGTCGAGGGGGCGGTCCTTCCCAGGTCCGCCCCCAAACTTATTCACAACATTGAAGTCTTAGCGAAGACTCAGGCAGCCTTTTCGGCACCCTTGCCGGTTTCAACCAAAGTCAGTCCGCTTTGCCCGCTGATCGAAATCTTCTTAGGCCGCATCGCTTCAGGAATTTCGCGGACCAAGTCGATGATGAGCAGACCATCTTCCAGATTTGCGCCATCGACGCGGACAAAATCGGCAAGTTCAAAGCGCCGCTCAAACCCACGCTGGGCAATGCCGAGGTGGAGGAACTGCGCCTGACTCTGAGCTTCTGGGGCTTTCTTGCCGGTAACCACCATCAGGTTCTGCTGCGCAGTGATGTCGATCTCGTCAGGCTTGAACCCAGCGACGGCCAACGTGATGCGATAGGCATCTTCGCCGAGGCGTTCGATATTGAAGGGGGGGTAGTTATCGCCCGAATTGGCGCGGTTTGCGCCTTCGAGCATGTCAAACAGCCGGTCAAAACCAACGGTGCTGCGGCGATAGGGAGTAAAATCAAAACGGTTCATGACAAAAATCCTCTTATGAGCAATTTTCAATTTCTCCGAGACCCCTTGCGGGCATCCCGGTTCGGATGTGCCATGCCCGGGAACGGCGCATGACAGCAGAGCAGAGATATGTTAGCGCGGCTCCAATTCAAGACCCCAAGGGAACGCAATGAAAAACGTCGAAATCTACACGCAATGGGGCTGCGGCTACTGCAGCCGCGTCAAGGCGCTGCTCGATGCCAAGGGCGTGACCTATTCCGAATACGACATCACGATGGATTCAAAGCGCAAGGCTGAGATGACCGCGCGCAAGCCCGATGCCCGCACCGTGCCGCAGGTTTTTGTCGACGGCGCAGCCTACGGTGGGAGCGACGATTTGGCCGCGCTTGATCGTGCGGGCAAGCTGGATGCGATCCTAGGCGTTTGACGATGGCTAAAGCCGCGCTCCTGCAGATGTGTTCGGGGATTGAACCTAGTGCGAACGCGGCGACGGTCGTGTCCGCAATTGCTGAGGCAAAAGCAGGCGGCGCTGCGATGCTGTTCACGCCCGAAATGTCGAACATCATTGACCGTGATCGTGGGCGTGCGAGCGCGTATGTGGTCAGCGAAGAGCAGGACCGTCAGCTGGCCGCAACGCGCGATGCAGCAGCGCGCGCAGGCATTTGGGTGGCGCTAGGATCGCTGGCGATTGATCGCGGGGATGGGCGGTTTGCCAACCGCGCTTTTGTCATCAATCCGGCGGGCGATGTGGTCTGCCGCTATGACAAGATCCATATGTTTGACGTCGATCTGGCAACCGGCGAATCGTGGCGCGAATCGAATGCCTATGCCCCCGGCGATGCGCTCGGCGTGGTTGAAGGCACCCCGTTCGGGCGTCTGGGCTTGGCAATCTGCTATGACATCCGCTTCCCCGCGCTGTTCGCCGCGCTTGGCGCGCGCAAATGCGATGTCATCGCCGTGCCCGCGGCTTTCACCGTGCCGACGGGCCGCGATCACTGGCACCTGATGCAGCGCGCCCGCGCGGTCGAGGCCAGTGCCTTCGTCCTTTCAGCAGCGCAGGCGGGGCATCACGAAGATGGCCGCGATACCTTTGGCCACAGCCTCGCGGTTGATCCGTGGGGCAAGGTTCTGCTCGATATGGGCGCCGATGCAACCGGCGTCGGCTTTGTCGACCTGGACCTGACCCGCATCGCTGAAGTGCGCGCGCAACTGCCCAGCCTTGCCAACCGGCGCGAAATTCCCAATTAGGCGAGCGCGATGATCGTCTTTGATCTTGAATGCCTTGGCGGCGCACACCGGTTTGAGGGGTGGTTCGGTTCGTCTGACCAATTCGCCAGCCAGCAGGCGCGCGGGCTG
>JAYVNC010000095.1:0-6199 GCA_043758655.1 Novosphingobium sp. | reverse complement strand
ACAAGACCTTACGCAGGTACTGGCGCAGAGCCTACCTTCGCTCAATTTCCAGGGCTTTGGCGGCGATACTGCTAACCTGACGCTTTCTGCTGCACTGCGCGGGATTAGCCCGAACGACACCATGGTCCTGGTAAATGGCAAGCGGCGTCACACCACGGCTAACCTTTCTGTGCTTGGCGGCAGCCCTTATTCGGGCAGCGCGACCACCGATCTATCCTTCGTGCCCACCGCTTCGATTGACCACATCGAAGTGCTGCAAGATGGCGCGGCTGCGCAGTATGGTTCCGACGCGATCGCCGGTGTCGTCAACATCATCCAGAAAAAAGCGACCCATGGCGGCAGCGTCAGCGTCACCGGCGGGCAAAACTTCAAGAATGGTGGCAAGACTGCCTCAGCCAATGCCAACATCGGTTTGGCGCTGGGTGACAATGGCTTCATCAACCTCACCGGCGAATATAAGTTTCACGATTTCACCTTCCACGGCCAGTATGATCGCCGGTATTTCCTCGCCGATGGTACGCTAAGGACCACGATCAACCCGGTGGATATTGCCGGGATTAAGGCCAACCCATCGTTTCCCAACGTCAACACGATCAACGGCGATGCGCGTTATACGATTTACAACATTTCCTTCAACGCGGGCTATGACGTAAGCGACAGCGCGCAGATCTATGCCTTCGGCAGCTACGGCGCGCGCAATGCCAAAGCATTCGAGAACTACCGCCGTCCAACCCGCGTTTCAGGAACCACGACTGGCGGCACCGCCGTTTATCCGCTGCCACTGGGCTTCCAGCCAAAGGAAAACATACGCGAGGAAGATTTCTCCATCACTGGCGGCATCAAGGGCACGATTTCAGATTGGGATTATGATGCTTCGCTGACCTACGGCAAAGACGCCGCCGCGCTTTACACACTCGATTCTGCCAACCCTTCGCTGTTCGCGCTTGCGCAAGCCGGAAGTGCGGTTCCGCTCACTGGTCTTCAGCGCAATTTCTATGATGGTCAGTTGACCAACGCCGAATGGGTTGCCGATCTTGATGTGAAGCGTGACTTCGAAGTTGGCATGTTCAAGCCGCTGACGCTGGCACTCGGTGCGCAGTATCGCAACGGCACTTATGCGATCACGCAGGGCGAATATTCGTCATACTTTTCAGGCGGCGCGCAGTCTTATCCTGGCTTTGCCCCAACCGATGCGGGTCTGTTTGGCCGCAAGAGCTATGCCGGTTATATCGACATCGCGGCTGATCCCATTGAAGGTTGGCATGTCGATGTTGCGGGCCGCTACGAACATTATTCGGACTTCGGTTCGGTGTGGATCGGCAAATTCACCACGCGATATGATTTCTCACCGGCCTTCGGCGTGCGCGGCACGGTATCGAATGGGTTCCGCGCTCCCACGCTCGCTGAATCTTTTTACTCGTCAGTTAACGTAGGCCCGGGGACAACCTTTGGTCAGTTGCCGCCAAACTCTGCGGCTGCACAGACGCTCGGTTTCGCCAAGCTGAAGCCGGAACGGTCGACCAACATCTCACTCGGCTTTGTTGCTCATCCAATGCCAAAGTTGCAGATCACGGTTGACGCCTATCAGATCAAAATCCGCGATCGGATCGTTGCTTCTGGCGATCTGTTTGGCTCAAAGGGTAACCCGCCAACCGCTCCGGCAAACGTAGTTTCGCAAGCGGTGATTAACGCCCTTATTTCGCGCGGCGTATCGTTAGCCGATGCCACCTCTTACTCGGGTATCGACATCTTCACTAACGGCGCTGATACGCGCACTCGCGGTGTCGAGGCCACGATCGATTATACGACTGACTTCGGAGAAAGCAGCAAGGTCGATCTTTCGCTCGGCTTCAACTACAACGAAACAGTGATTACCCGTATCTCGGGCCTCCCCCCATTGGTGTTGAATCCGGCCAAAAATCAAGTCAATCTGCTGACTTTACGGGCAATTGACGCTTTGACTACCGCAACCCCGCGGGTGAAAGTTATTGCAAACGCTTTGTGGACCACCGGAGGTCTATCGGTGAATCTGCGCGGTACGTTGTATGGTTCGGCCAGCCAGCATTTCAGCAACGACGGCTCCGGAACTGGGTCACCAACCAATCCGGCATTGCTCGCTACCGGCGTAGCTTCCGATGCGGCACTAATCAAAATCGGCATTACGGTCATCACTGATCTTAACGTCGGCTACAAGATAACACCGTTCCTTCGGTTCGATGTTGGCGCGAACAACTTGTTTGATATTCAAGCGCCAACGTTGCCGACTTTGCCGGCTGTGACTGGTCGCCCTCTCGCTGGTAACGTTTACAATCCACCGGTGGCGTTTACACCTTGGGGCATCAACGGCGGCTACTACTACGCGCGCGTGACGGTAAGCTTTTAAAGAATAATGCTTTTCCCGGTCGCGCTAGCCAAAAGCGCGACTGGGCAATGTCAATTGAAAAAGGCTGACCGGCGGCTATGCTGCGCGATATGATTGATCCTTATGAGCAGGCCGCGCAGGCATTGCCCCATAATCCAGCTCGCGCCGAACAACTGGTAAACAGGATTATGGCGCGCGTTCCGGGTGACCCCAGAGCGCGCCTTATTCGCGCCTCCGCCCTGCGCAGAATGGACCGCACGGATGAAGCCTTGCCAGTCTTGGTTGATCTGGCACGCGCCTATCCCCGCGCCGCCCGCACCCGCTATGAGCTGGGACTGTGCCTTATCGCAGGTGGGCAACTACCCGACGGTCAGGAGCAGCTTAAGGAGGCGGTGCGCCTCGATCCAAATTTAACCGAAGCCTGGCAGGCGCTCGCCGATGCGGCCTTTGCCGCTGGTGACGTCGCGCAAGAAATAAAGGCGAAGGCCGCGCTGGCGCGCTTGGCGAGCGGCGATCCGCAGGTCGGTCGGGCAGCCGAACTGGTGGAGCTTGGGCAACACGCGGAAGCTGAGCCGATGCTGCGCCAATACCTGATGGCGAACCCCCGCGATGCCGAAGCGGCGCGCTTGCTGGCGGCTTGTTATATCGCCGCGCGCGCCTTTGAAAATGCTGAAGTTCTGCTGCGTCATGCACTGGACGTTCAGCCCGATTTTGCCCGGGCACGCTTCGATCTTGCCCATGCGCTATTCGCGCGAAAACATGCTCAGGCAGCGCTAACCGAACTGGCCCCGCTCGACGCGGCGGAACCTGCCAATCCCGCTTACCGTAACTTGCGCGCAGGCTGCCTCGCGCTGCTGGGCGATGAGGCGGGGGCCGAGGCGCTCCATGCAGAATTGGCGGAAGAATTTCCTGGCAACCCGCAGATCGCCATCAACCACGGCCACGCGCTGCGCACCCAGCGCAAGCGTGATGCGGCCATCGCTTCGTATCGCCGCGCGCTGGCACTTCGCCCGCAAACGGGGGAGGCATGGTGGAGCCTCGCCAACCTTAAGGTAGGGTCGGTGATGACCGCCGACGATGAGGCCGCGATGCTGGAATTGGTCGCGGATGAACATTTGCCTGATGCGGACCGGATGCACGTCGAATATGCCCTCGGGCGCCGGTTTGAGGATGCAAACGCGCCTGAACCCGCCTTCGCGCATTATGCCGCCGGCGCGGCGCTCGCCAAGCGCCAGTTCGCGCCCGATACGGTTGACTATGCGGCCCAAGCCGAAATGATCGTCGGGCAGTTTACCTCTGCGTTTTATGCGGCGCGAGAAGGCTGGGGCTGCGATAGTGACGCGCCGATTTTCATCACCGGCCTGCCGCGTTCAGGCTCGACACTCGTCGAACAAATCCTTGCCAGCCACCCGCTGATCGAGGGCACGATGGAACTGCCCTATATTGGCGCAATTGCGGGCGGCATCGCCGCGCGAGGACCAGACGCGCTCGAACAGGCTGGGGCCAATGAAGTTCGCGGCTGGGGTGAGGAATATTGCGCCCGCGCGAGCGTCCATCTGCGGCTCGGCAGGGTTCATTTTATTGACAAAATGCCCAACAATTTTCGCCACCTCGGCCTTATCCGTTTGATCTTGCCGCGCGCAAAGATCATCGATGTGCGGCGCGCGCCGATGGCTGCGTGCTATTCGGGATTCAAGCAATTGTTCGCTGAAGGCCAAGAGTTTTCTTACGATCAGGGTGACTTGGCGCGCTATTACCGCGCCTATCTGACGATCAACCGCCACTTCCAAACCATCGCGCCGGGTGCCGTGCATAAGCTGATCTATGAAGATCTCGTCGAACAGACCGAAGAACAGGTTCGCCTGCTGCTAAGTGCCTGCGGGGTTGATTTCGATCCTGCGTGCTTGCGCTTCTTTGAAAATGACCGCGCGGTCCGCACGGTCAGTTCCGAGCAGGTACGCCAACCGATTTTTCGTTCCGGGCTGGACCAGTGGCAGGCTTTTGCACCATGGTTAGGGCAACTCGAAAGCGGGCTGGGTGATGCCGCGAAAGAATGGCGGTCATGATGATTTTGCGAAACAGGAACCTCGAAATGAGCTTAAGTTGGCGTCAAAATATGCGGATAATTGCGGCGATAGTTGCAGCGGCGCTCTGCGCATCCCAGACGACCGTCAGCGCGCAGGATAACCCCGGCAACAAAACCAATGTGAAGGTGGCTGCGCAAGGCAAAGAGCTTTACGAGCAGGTATGCCAAGCCTGCCACATGGCGAATGCCAAGGGCGGAGCCGGGGCCGGCACCGGTGTCCCCGCGCTCGCCGGTAATCCAAAGCTCGCCAATAAAGCCTACGCAATTTCCACGCTGTGGAATGGCCGCGCAGGCATGCCGCGCTTTGGCGAATTGATAACGCCCGCTCAGGCCGCCGCCGTGCTCACTTATGTGCGCAGCCACTTCAACACCTTTCGCGCCCCAGTTACCGAGGCTGAGGTAAAAGCCTTCGCCAAAAAACCTTTGGCCAAATCCGATTGCAACCGCTGCGGTCACTGAAATAATTCCCAGATCCCCGAAGGAGATTCCCATGCCTAATCCAATCGCGCCTCAAACCCGTCGCAATCTGCTGGGCATGATTGGAACCGCCGGGGGGACCGTGGCGATGTATCAGGCGATGACCACGCTCGGCCACGCCGCCGAATCGCAGTTTACTGGGCCGCCCAAGCTAACCGGTGCACCGACAGGGGCGAGCGTTCTGGTACTGGGCGCTGGCCTTGCGGGGATGCTGTCGGCCTATGAGTTGATGAAGGCGGGCTACAAGGTGCAAATTCTAGAATTTCAGGATCGCACCGGCGGGCGCAACTGGACTTTGCGCGGCGGCGATACCGTTACCGAAATCGGCGGTGTCACTCAAAAGGTCAACTTTGCGCCGGGCAATTACCTCAATCCCGGCCCTTGGCGCATTCCGTATCACCACCACACCGTTCTGCATTACTGCGATGAATTAGGGGTCGAGCTTGAGCCCTTTGTTCAGATCAACAACAATGCGATGATCCACAATTCCAAGGCGTTTGGCGGCAAACCGCAGCCTTATCATGAGCTGGCGGTCGATTTTAACGGCCATGTCGCCGAACTGATGGCTAAGGCGACCAATAGCGGCGCATTGGACAGCACTATCACCAAGGAAGACAAAGAAAAGCTGCTCGTCGCGATGCGCGGTTGGGGCATTCTCGACAAGAGTGATCGCTTCACGTCATCGATCAAGGTGTCAGACGCGCGCGGTTATGATCAGCCTCCGGGCGGCGGCGTGAATGGCGCGCCGACGGCCTCCAAAATCAGCAGTCTGTCAGACGTGCTTGACAGCCGTGTCTGGGCACAGATCAACTTTTACCTCGAATATGTCATGCAGCAAACAATGTTCCAGCCCAAAGGCGGAATGGGCAAGATCGGCGATGCTTTCGTCAAGAAGGTTGGGCAAATGATCCGCCTCAATACCCGCGTCACCAAAATTTCGCAGAGCGATAAGGGCGTGGCTGCTGAGTGGACCGACACCAAGACGGGACAAACCGGCGTTGCCACCGCCGATTTCATGGTTTGCACAATTCCTGCAAGCGTGTTGGCGCAGATCCCCATTCAGGTCTCGGCAGCCAAGCAGGCCGCGATTAAGGCTCTACCCTATAACTCGTCGGCCAAAATCGGCCTCGAAATGAAAAGCCGGTTCTGGGAAAAGAACTATCATATCTATGGTGGGCACAGCTTCACCGATCAGGCGATCAGCCTTGTTTCCTATCCTTCGACCGGCTTCTTCTCAAAGGGACCGGCGGTGCTGCTGGGTGCCTATCCATTTG
>JAYVNC010000094.1:0-6206 GCA_043758655.1 Novosphingobium sp. | reverse complement strand
ACGCACCAGCTTCAGGTGCTGGCGCTCGCAAGGGCGTGGAGGTTCGAGTCCTCTTCTGGGCACCATTTGTTCTTTTCAGAACATCTCATAAAGTGTACGAGAGCCGCAGAAATCCAAGGGAATTGGCCCTTGGAGCGTCCCGGATCATGTCATCAAATTCCATGCTTTTCGAGACCATTTGCGGGCCTTTTGTGGGCCTTTTGCAAAAACCACATTGAAAAGGCCCGCACGTGTTACTGACTGAAAACAGGGTGAAATTACTCAAGGCGAAAGATAAGCCATACAAGGTCGCTGACGAACGCGGGCTTTATCTTGAGGTCGGGACCGCGGGCGGTAAGTTGTGGCGCTATCGTTACCGAGCGGGAAAGTTTGAAAAAAAACTTTCAATCGGCAGGTATCCAGACGTGAACTTGAAGCAGGCTCGCTTGGCGGCGCTTGAGGCGCGCATGATCGTTGCAAAGGGCGGCGATCCTGCGCTCGATAAGCGCAAGCAGAAAATTCGAGCCGAACTTCTAGCAGCCACCACGTTCGGGGAGGTCGCGCGAGAATATATCGAACAAATGATGGTCGGTGATGGAAGGGCAGAAGCCACAATCCTCAAAGCAAATTATTTCCTTGATCAGCTGGCTCCAGCGATTGGCAATCGCCCCTTGGATGCAATCGAACCCTTTGAAGTCTTGGCGCCGCTCAAACGTCTTGGCGCGCAGGGAAAGCACGAGACTGCCAAGAAATGCCGGTCGTTCGCCAGTCGCGTGTTCCGCTACGGGGTGGCGACAACCAGGTGCAAAGGAGATCCAACGAGCTTACTGAAAGGCGCGCTGATAACGCCTAAGCCCAAACATTATTCTGCGATCCTTGATCCCAAAGAGTTGGGCGGGTTGCTTCGTGCGATCGACGGCTACACCGGTTATCCGATCACAAAATACGCATTGATGATCGCTCCCCACGTGTTTGTGCGCCCAGGCGAGCTGCGCCATGCTGAGTGGCGGGAATTCGACCTTGCCGAAGGCGTCTGGAAAATCCCAGCTGGCAAGATGAAGTCCAGAAAGCCGCATGTCGTGCCGCTTTCCCATCAGGTCGTGGTCTACCTGGAGGAACTGGGCGAAATGCTGGGGACGCAAGGATATGTTTTTCCCTCAGCGAGGACTTCGGTTCGGCCAATGAGTGAGAACACCCTTAACGCTGCCTTTCGCCGGATGGGTTTCTCGAAAGAGGAGGTGACGGCGCATGGACTTCGCGCGACAGCCTCGACGATACTCAATGAGAGCGGGATGTGGAGTGCTGATGCGATCGAACGCGGCCTTGCCCATAGCGACTCCAATGCCATTCGAGGCATTTACCATCGCGGCACGCATTGGGATGAGCGCGTCAAAATGGCTGCATGGTGGAGCGATCAGCTAGATGCCTTCCGGGCAAACAATGTTGCTCAACGAAAAAGCTATGGCTGATGGTCCAAGCCGAAGAACTTTGATTAATGCGTCCCCAATCACCTATTTGATAAGCCGATCAAGCCTGTCTAAGATCCATTGATCAATTTCACTTTCCGCCCAGGCAATGATCTTTCCGCCAAGTGGGTAGGGCTTTGGAAACGCTCCTTGATCCAACCGCCGATACACGGTCGAGCGCGACAGGCCGGTTCGATGAAGCACTTCAGGCAACCTCACCAATCGGCCAGCTTTTCGCCGCTCATATTGATAATCGGCCAATGGCACCGCGCCAGTAGGCAAGGATCCGGGATCTGATTGAACCACCATCTGCTCCAAAATTACAGAGCCGGCTCACGCTGCGAATGAGTTTTGGTTCTATATATGTTCTTAAAACTGTCAATCGATTTTGTCAGGAGCCACAGTATTGTTCGCGCCGGCCCACGGTGGCAGAGCAAGACCGCAAATCATCGAAACGGACTTGGCTTCGGCGTCGCGGTTGAGCTGATCACTACCACCAGCTAACTTGCTTGGCCGATCCAATCGAGCGCCAAGCGATCATAGCCGACCAATGTTCCCTCCGCCGTCACTCGGTGCCCGAGAAGTTTTTGGTCTATATCATCATTGTCGAGAACCCAGAGTTCGCCCGAGTCAGTAAGGATATGCAAGCCGCGGGCGCCGTGTTTAAGCGTCCCGCTGACGCGGCGCCGACCCCCTGAATTTGCCGACCATGAACTCACTGCGACCCCCAAAATTCCAAAACACTCCGAACATATCCCGGCGTTTCGCCGTTGAGCGGGATGCCGCGCGCGCGTTCCACAGCGCCCGGGCCGGCATTGTAGGCAGCGATGGCAAGGTGCACCATCCCTAACTTATTGAGCAACTGTTTCATATAGCGCGCAGCGCCCCAAAGATTCGCCTTGGGGTTGAAACGGTTGGTCACGCCAAGATCTCGCGCAGTGCCTGGCATCAGCTGACCGAGCCCGGCCGCACCAGCACTGCTCACAGCAATGGGATTGTAGCGCGACTCAGTCCAGATAAGCGCGTCGAGCAAGCCCGCCGGTAGGCCGTAACGGACTTCGGCAGCATAAACGTTCGGCAAGAAAACGGCGCGCCGGAAATTTGTCTTTGTTCGAGCTGTATAGCCTTGGTGCAGTGGGTTCAATTTATCGCGTTGCGCAGCTTCCCGAGCGGGCGTCCATTCACGCGGTGCAGTTGGCGTTACCCACATTCCGTGAGTGATGAGCTGAAAGCCATCTCCGGTCACATCGACACGGGCTCCGGCAGTTTGCTCTGGATCAAGCGTGGATGAAATTTGCGTTTGGGCCCAGGCGGTCGCGCAAAGCGTCAAACTGCCACTCAAAACCATGGCGGCGATGATTATTCGGGACATGTGCAGTTCCTTTTCTCGTCAATGCGTATTGGAACATATAGAGAACTGACCCTGTAGGAAACCGATTGCATTGAGAGCAAAGCGGAGGATGCGCTGTGGCAGTAAATTTTGATGGAGAGGCCAATGCCTAAGTCCTTGAGGTGCGGTTTGCTTGAGCACCGTGCCCGCACAATTGTTGATGCGCTTGGCGGAATGTGGTCGCGCGCTGGCGGAATGTGCTGTTGCCCGGCACACGCAGATCGCACGCCGTCACTCAGCATAACAGTTGGCCACCGCGCGATCCTTGTGCATTGCTTTGCTGGTTGCACTAACGCGGCAGTGATCCAAGGCCTCGCCGAGGCTGGGGTCCAGATCTCAGACTTGTTCGATGGATCCGGCAAAGCAGTCACGCGCGCGCCGCGCGAAGAGATCGCCGATCGCAATGCCCTTCGGTTGTGGAGCGATGCATTGAGCCTCGCGGGCAGTCCAGCCGCTCTTTATTTGGCGGGCCGCGCTATCACCACCACGTCACCAGACCTGCGCTATCATCCCCGCACGCCGCTGGGGCCTAAGGGAAGTGTCAGATTTCTTCCCGCCTTAATTGCTGCGGTCCGCAACGATACTGGCGTGCTGGCGCTACACCGCACCTTTCTCGATCCGGCTAGCGTTGGCATCGCGCAGTTCCGCTGCCCCAAGCGTGCGCTCGGTAGCCTAGGCACAGGGGCAGTAAGGCTGGGAATGCCGCGCGGCGGACACCTCGGGATCGCCGAAGGGATCGAGACAGCGCTCTCCGCGATGCAGCTGTTCAGCATCCCTTGCTGGGCAACGCTTGGTAACAACCGCTTCGGCGTGGTTACGATCCCGGAGTCGGTTCGCAAGTTACATTTGTTCGTCGATAACGATGCTGGCGGTGTCCTAGCCGACGAGCGCGCCCGTGAAGCCTATGCCTGCGAGGGTCGCCGGATTGCCACCCGCTGTCCGGGCCGATCCGGCGCTGACTGGAACGACGAGTTGATCCGGCGCTCAGCAATACGCGCGTGAGCGCAGACCAGAGGAGAGAGGGCTTGGGGCCTCATGAGGCCCAATGATCGGATCGGGCCTCGTCAGGAGGTTCCCAATGTCCAATGCCACGCTCGCTTTCGCATTTCCCACTCCGCCAGACCCGCTGGTGCTTTACACCGCGAGGGTGCTTGCCGCCCGTATCGCCGCCGATGAGGTTATTTCTCGGCCGACACTCAACGCGGTAATGCGCGAGCATTTCGGGGGCAGCGATGCCGAGGGCCGCTGGTCTGTGCGCGATGCTCACGCCGCGCTCGAGTTCGCGCAGGTGCTGGCCCTACAGGGCTCGCCTGAGCTCACCACCGCCACGTCGCCCGTCCTTGCTGCTCAGGCCTTCACCCGACTTGAAGCGCTCGTGCCCAGCCAGACGACGCGCAGCGAAGAGCAGGTCGTATGGCAGCAGTTTGCCACTCCGCCGCGTATCGCCTGGCTCGCGGCCCGCGCCTGCGCTCTCACGCCCAGTGATCTGGTTCTCGAACCGTCCGCCGGCACCGCTATGCTCGCGATCTGGGCGGCCAAGTCGGGTGTGCGCCTTGCGCTCAACGAGATTTCTCCGCTCCGCCGCGACTGCCTGGAGATCGTGTTTCCGGCGGCGCGTGTTACCGGGTATGATGGCGGGTTGATCGACGAACTGCTCGGGTCCGAAGTCGTCCCGACCGCGATTTTGATGAACCCACCCTATTCGCACGGGATCGAGCGCGGTCACGATGGGCGTACCGGTGCGCGCCACCTGCGTTCGGCCTGGAAACGTCTGGCTTCGGGTGGCCGCCTTGTCGCGGTGATGCCTGAATGGTTCGATCTGCCGCGCTTCCTCGCCGGCATCGCCGGGCCGGTTGCGCTCCGGCTCAACGCAGCGATTGCACAAGGCTTTGTGAAGCAGGGCACGTCGATCACCACCCGTTTGCTCGTGCTCGACAAGATCGATGCCGGTGCCAGCCCGACCATTGCGAAGCCGGTGACCTTCGAGGAGCTTTCTTGGCTGGTCGATGCACTGCCTTTGCGGAAAAGCGGGTCGCAGGAACGGGCCCGTGTCGTGCGCAGACCAGCCTTGCCGCTCCGCTTGGTTGCTGGCGCCCGGAAACCCGTTCCGCTGGTATCCAGACCGATTGCCGCCGCGCCATCGGTCATCCCGCTCGCCTACGAATCGCTCCAGGCCGCCGCCCCGATCGAGAGCCAAGTCGGGCATTACCTGCCTTACCGGCCGAGCCGCATCGCGATTCCCGGTGCGTGCGAGCATCCGACCCCGCTCGTCGAATCCGTTGCAATGGGCTCAATCACCGCGCCCGTGCCGCAAGCAGTCCCGCAGCTTCCTTCTGATCTCATTGTCAGGGGTGTGCTGTCAGCTGCTCAGGCCGAGACGCTAATTTATGTCGCAAGCGCCCACGGCCACAACCTCTCCGGTCGTTACGAACCCGAGGACAGGGGCTGCGCGCTTAAGCCGAGCGGCGAGGGCAAATGCTATCGGATGGGCTACTTTCTTGGCGATGGGACCGGCACGGGGAAGGGACGGCAGGTTGCCTCGGTCATGCTCGATCGCTGGGTCAGAGGTGAGCGCCGACACATCTGGATATCGAAGAACGAGGCCTTGCTCGAAGATGCCCGTCGCGACTGGTCGGCGCTGGGCGGTCTACCGATCGACATTCAACCGCTTGGGCAATGGAAGCTCGGGACCCCGATCGGGATGCGCGAGGGAATTCTCTTCATCACCTATCCAACCTTGCGTTCAGGCCGCAGCGACGCAACTCGGCTGGATCAGATTCTTGAATGGGCTAGCGAGAAGTTTGACGGGGTGATTGTCTTCGACGAAGCCCATGCCATGGCCAATGCCGCAGGCGGTGAAGGCTCGCGCGGCAAGGTCAAAGGATCGGAGCAAGGAATCGCTGGGGTGCGCCTGCAGAACCTTTTGCCGCGCGCCCGCGTGCTTTATGCTTCGGCCACCGGTGCTTCAGACGTCAATAATCTCGCTTATGCGACCCGGCTCGGTCTGTGGGGACCGGAAACCGCCTTTGCCAATCGCGAGACCTTCGTCACCCAGATCCGCGGCGGCGGCATTGCTGCAATGGAACTGGTCGCCCGGGATCTCAAATCCCTCGGGCTCTACACCGCGCGGGCATTGTCGTTTGCCGGGGTTGAATACGATATCCTTGAGCACAGTCTGAGCACCAATCAGATCGCGGTTTATGATGCCTACGCCGAGGCCTGGGCGATTATCCACGCCAACTTGCGTGAAGCGCTCGAAGCCACCCGGATAGTCGACGAGGACACCGGCCAGACACTAAACTCTGGCGCAAAGGCGGCGGCGCTCTCCGTGTTCGAAGGGACAAAGCAGCGTTTCTTTGCGCAATTGCTGC
>JAYVNC010000093.1:0-6208 GCA_043758655.1 Novosphingobium sp. | reverse complement strand
AGCTGAATATCGCTGATATTGAGCGACTTGCGGATCGGCGCGACCATCAGCGTCAGGATCGTTCGGTCAACGTAAGCAAAGGTATAAGCAAGGATCAGCACCGCAACGACATAGATGCCATAGGGCGAATTGACCTGATCGGGCGGGACTTGCGCGTCATGCCCGGTGTTTTGAGGCTTGGATGCCATTTCGGTCATGCTGATTTCTCCCGCTGAGCTTGTGCCGTCTTGAAACTTTCGAAAGTGTCGCGGACGTAGGGATAGTTTTGAACGTAATGTAAGAATTGTTGCTTTTCGAGTTCAATCCCATCTTCTGGCATCATCGTCACGCTACGATTGATCAGACTCTTGGATTCAAACAGGCACTGGCGCGGTTTGTCTATCCATGTCTCTGCGAGCGCCAGTGCTGTTTGCATCAAAGCATCATCGTCACATAGCGTGTGGCACAGACCCCATCCGACCGCTTCGGCGGCATCGAGGAAACGGCCGCTCCAGATTAGATCCTTGGCGCGCGGGAGCCCGATACGGCGCGGGAGGCGCTGTGTAGAGCCGCCCGCCGGAATGGCAAACTGGGCTGAATGGACATCGCCAATCTTTGCGCTTCGGGCGATTACTGCGACATCGCAAGCGAGTACGATCTCAATCCCGCCCGCACGGGTGATACCGTTGACCGCCGCGATTGTCGGCACGGGCACGCGTTCAAGCCGGTTCATCGTATCATTGAAGCGATCAAGGTAATGGCGAAACTGAACAAAGTCGTGGAGGCCGGTTTCGATTTGAGTCAAATCGGTGCCGAGCGAAAAGATTTTTCCGTGAGCGGTTATTATGGCTGCGCGGACCTCTTGATCGCGCTGGATTTGATCGATGAAGCGATCAATGTCGTCAAGAAGTGCCAAGCTGAAGGAGTGGACGCCGCGCTCTTGGGTGAACGTGCCATAAAGCAGCCCTCCCTCTAGCCTGATTTCCATTCGTGTTCCGGCCATAATAACGCCTCCAAGTCGTCACACTTACTGGGACTCGAGTATTTCCTGCACCGCCGTTGCGGCGTCTACACAGCCCATCATCATTGTGATGATAACTTGGCGGCAACTCGATTCTTCGGTGACCAGACCGATCACTTGACCAGCCGCTGAGGGTGCGAGTGCGCCCGCCCCACTGTCTGGCTTTGCATTTGGTGATGCTGCTGCTTTTTCGATCCGTTCGATGTATGGTCCTATCGCCACAACATGCAGCGGGTTGGCCAAAGGATCGGGTGTATCTGACCGCTCCCATTCATCGGTCCAAGCTGTGCGCAGGTGCCGCGACGGTTTGCCGGTTATCGAGCGGGTGCGCAAAGTGTCCTCTGCCGCTGCGGCGACAATCTTGCGTTTCACCACTGGCAACAGGTCAGACTCTATAGTCGTCAACCATACCGATCCGCACCAGACGCCTTTCGCGCCGAGCGCTAGCGCTGCCGCCATCTGCCGGCCATCGGCGATTCCGCCTGCCGCTACCACCGGCACTGGCGCCACCGCATCGACGATCAATGGGGTGAGCACAATGCCGCCAACCTCGCCGGTGTGTCCGCCCGCTTCGTAGGACTGTGCGATGATCACGTCGACGCCTGCTGCGACATGGCGAAGCGCATGCTTGACCTTCCCCGCGAGTGCCGCAACGACCATGCCCTTTGCGTGAGCCCGCTCGACGATTTCTGCTGACGGCGTTCCTAGCGCACTCACCAACAGCCTGGGCCTGAAAGAAAAAGCCAGATCGAGAATACCCCGCGCCTGCGCCGCGCTATAACTTTGCCCGCCTAGTGCGGTGAACTCGTCCGTCAGCTCATCGCCAGAACTTTCGGGGACATCGTAGCGCACCATCATGTCGTCGAGAAAGGCTGTGATCTCGCTAGGGACAGCCGCCTTTGCTTGATCGGCGCTCAGCCCGCCGACATCGCTACCGACATATTTGCTCGGCAACAGAAGGTCGATACCATAGGGTAGGTCACCAATCTGGTCCTCTATCCACTGAAGGTCGATTGCGATCTGTTCATCCGAATGCAGCGCTGCGCCATAGACACCGACCCCGCCCGCTTTAGATACCGCCGCCACCACATCCCGGCAGTGCGAGAAACCGAAAATCGGCGTGGACATTCCGATGCGTTTGAGTGGATCGGCAATCATAGCGACGTGTTCCGAAGTGCGGTTTTCAGCACCTTGCCATTGGCGTTGCGCGGTAGGGCATCGACCACTTCAAGCTCACTGGGTATTTTATAATTGGCAATCCGCCCGCGGCAAAACGTGGTGAGGTCGCTTAGGCTCAGTGGTTCGCGCAGCACGGCAAAGGCTTTGATTCGCTCGCCCCAGGTGGCATCAGGAACGCCCACCACTGCGACATCGGCGATCGCCGGATGACCGAACAGAACTTCCTCGATCTGGCGCGGATAGACGTTGACCCCGCCCGAGATGATCATGTCCTTGATGCGATCAACGATATAGAGGAAGCCTTCGGCATCGCGCCGGGCCATGTCGCCGACTGAGACCCAGCCATCCTTCACAGCCTTGGCGGTTTCATCGGGGCGGTTCCAATAACCGTTGAACAGAACCGGGGATCGCGCCCACAATTCGCCAACTTCATCGGCATCGCAGATTGAACCATCGGCGCGGCGCACTTCGGCCTCAACGTGCGCGAATGTGGTGCCGACGCAACCTTCCTTGTTCAACTGGTGCTCTGGCCGCAGGTTGCAGACCAGTCCGGTTTCGGTCGCTGCGTAAAGCTCGTTGAGCACGTGATCGCCGAAATAGTCGATGATCTTTGGCTTGAGCGCTTGCGGCAGCGGCGCGGCATTGGCGAGGATCGCGCGGATCGGCGGGTGGCGGTACTTCGCCAGCGTTTCTTCGGGAAGCGCGAAGATCATCTGGAAATGGGTTGGCACCATAAACAGCCCCGTGATCCCACCGAACTTGAGCCGTTCGAGCGTTGTCTCGGCATCGAACTTGTCGAGAATTTCAATCGACCCGCCGAGCGACAGGATGGAAACGGGAAAGCCCAGCCCGCCGCCGTGATTCAGCGGTGTCATCGCCAGAAACCGATCGGTCGGCCCGAAGCAGCCGAATTCTGAGGCGCAGATAGTTCCGAGCAGAATCCGCGCGCGGTGTGAGAGGATCACGCCCTTGGGCTTACCCGTGGTTCCCGAGGTATAGGGGATCGTCCAAGCGTCCCATTCGGCGATTTCGGGTAATGCAGCGGGCACCTTGGCATCTGCGATCAGTGCTTCGTATTGCGGGCCAATTTCGATCAGCTTCAGGTCCTGAATGCCGCAGGCCTCAACCGCCGGGCGTGATGCGGCATCGACAAAAACGATCCGCGCTCCGGCATCGGCAATCGTCTCGCCGATTTCAACCGGGGCAAGGCGCGGGTTGACCGTCGCCACAGCCGCACCGGCAACCGGCAGAGCAGCGACGACTTCGATAAATTCCATGCAGTTGCGAGCGACTATTGCGACATTATCGCCCTTGCGCACCCGCAAAAGCGTGATCGCGGCATCGCGCAAGGCATCGACGCGAGTAGATAGTTCAGCAAAAGTGCGGGTGCGTTTTCCCTCGATTAGGGCAATCTTGTTTGGCTCGCGTCCTGCCGCTGCGCGCAAGGCATCGGCGAGCGTTAGCGCGCGGAAGGTTGGCGGCAGATCAGTCAACGCGGCAACTTCGTGAAAACCTTGAGCGCATTCTCGCGCATCATCTTGGTGTGGCTGGCAGGCCGCAAGCCCAGTTCGGCGACTTCCGCCACCGCGCGTTCGGGATCGATCACCGGCCAATCGGTGCCGAACAGCACCTTGTGGCTGCCATAGCTATCGGCATAGCGGACATACTGCTTGGGCCAGTGCTTGGGCGCATAGGCATCACCCGCGGTGTAGATATTCTCATGCTTCCAGCACATCGCGATCATCTCATCGGTCCACGGCACGCCGATGTGGATGCCGATGATCGGCAGATCGGGAAAATCAATCGCCACCTGATCAAGCAGGATCGGCCTCGCAACCGAAGGCAGGCGGCGTTCCTTTGAATAGACGAGGTTCTGGCCGACCTGCATCATGATCGGAATATCGAGCTCGCAGCACTTGGCGTAATAGGGATAGATCTGGGCTGCATCGGGCGCGCAAGCGAACCAGTGCGGATACCAGTGGGCACCAACAAAGCCCATTTCCTTCACCGCATGTTCGAGATCGCGCAGCCCCTGCATCCCGCGGGTCTGGTCGATGCCTGCCAGCGCCGAAAAGCGATCCGGATGCTGCGCGCAAATGTCGGCAATCACCGCATAGGGGATTTCCCAAGACCCTTTGACGTTAAGGTCGCCCGCGCGAACCGCGATCAGCAACGAGCGTTCAATACCGGCGCGGTCCATCTTCTTGAGGTAATCATCAATCGAAACGCCGTTAAACATTTCGGGCGGCATCCGCACCTGATGTTTGAAGTTCTCGTCAAGCCCGGTCCATCCGTTGGCGACAGCCTCTGGCGTGTAGATGTTGCAGACGATATCGATAAAGCCGGACAAGCTGATTGTTCCTTTAGTTGAGTGTCAGTTCGACCCGGATCCGCGCTACCGCCTCGCTAGCTATAGGATCGAGATCGCTTGCGGCTAATGTGGTTAGCGCGGCGGACTGCGCGCTTTCGTCTGCCCCGCTGCGATAGATCGTGTCCCAAATCGCCCGCTGGGTCATATTGAGCACGCTCGTCCGCGGATATCCTGCCGCCTTTGCCATTGCTTCTGCGGCGATGATGATATCGCGCAGGCGCGCCGCAAGCGGACGGTTATCAGGCGCAGCAATCATGCTCTGTGCATTCTTGCCTGGCGCCACGCTCAACCCCGGATAGGCATAGTGATCGCGTTCGAAAGCGTAATATTTGCGGTCCAGATAAGGCAGGCCAATGCCGAAATAATCGAGCGGTGCACCTGCAACTGGGTGAACGCCGCGCAAAGAATCAGGGGCCGTCCCGCGCTCAACCCAGCGCGTCAGCGCCGCCAGATAGTCAATCGCGCTCGCGCCTTCGCCGCCCGCGCAGTGATCCATTCCGGGAACGAGGAATAGCCGTGCGAACTTCTTGGTCGCATCAAGGCCGTCCATCGTCTTGGTCATTGTGTCGTAGTAATCAATCGTTGGCACGGGCATCACCGAATAGTCCGAAAGGCCGTGGACAAGGATCAGCTTGCCGCCATTATTGCGGAACGGGCGCAGATCGGGGTTGTTCGGCATAACCATCGAATCGATTGTTGTATGATCGCCGCGCCCAAGGCCGAGATCGAAAAGGGGCTGCCAAGTTTCTCCTGGAAGCGGGGCGTTGCGGATGAAATTGCCGACCCAGTTAAGCTCAGACCCGCGCACGGCACCGCGCCAGTTATACATCTTGTTGACGACATCAACCTGCTCTCCCGAGAGGCACTGACGGCTGGATTCCCCTGTCTTGCACTGTATCGCCTCGGGCTTCCACAAACAGCGGCGTGGATCGCCAATCAGGCCGTCCTTCAATCCATCAAGGCCATCGCATTCGCGGACAACCGCGGCGTGGACCAGCAGCGCTTTGCGCGCAGGAAAAATTGGGCTTCCGTCGCTGCGCGAATTAAACTGGTCTACATCAACCACGCTCGCCGCGCGCCTTAAGCCAAACGGCCCGATGCTCGCCGGTGCGATAGCGGCGATACCGTCAAAATCCTCAGGGAAGCGCTGGGCCTCAATCATGCCCTGACGACCGCCGGTTGAGCAGGCGAGGAAATAGCTTTTGCTGGCCCCTCGTCCATAAAATGACGCGGCTATCGCTTTACCCGCGACGGTGGTGACATGGGTTGAACGATAGCCGAAATCGACCAGCCCTTGCAGGTTGTTGGCCACCCAATTGTTATCAATGGTTGTCGAAGTATGGCCCATATCAGTGATAAGGCAGGCGTAACCATCACGAAGGTGCAGTCCGCAGGCGAGCTCGACTGCCGCATTGCCGCAGCTTCCGCCGCAGCCGCGCACCAGATAGCGCCCATTCCAATTATCTATCGGTAAATACATACCAAAAACATTGGTCGGATTAACATAGCCCGTGACTGCACAATACGCCTGACGGCTTTCACTCGCTGCTACAAATGTCGCCTTATACCAACCTGCATTGATCATGACCGACGCGCCCATTTGCGGCGTCCGATTGTCATGATGCGCCAGGGTTGATCGACGAGCTTGTTCCATGCCT
>JAYVNC010000092.1:0-6212 GCA_043758655.1 Novosphingobium sp. | reverse complement strand
TTCCAGTCGGCCATGTGCTGGGTGGTGAAATGGGCGTCCAATGCCGCGCGGCTTTCCCACTTTTCGAACACTCGGATCAGGCCGGGATCGAGCACGTCTTCGCCGTAGCAATAGGCGAGGCAGCCCGCTTCAGCGCGGGTCGCGGTAACCACGCGCGCCATCGCTTCGCGGGCATCGGCCACGCGCGCAGGCGGAAACCGGAACTGGCCCGAAACGATAATCATCAGAAGCTGCCTTCATAAACGCGCGAAATATCGCCGCCCCATTCGCCGTGATACTTATCGAGCAGCAGCTGCGCCGGGACTTTGCCACTCGCCACGGTCTCATCGAGCGGAGCGAGGAAGCCGCTTTCGTTATCACCCGCACCATTCAGCATGCCGCGCGCATTCAGCCCGGCGCGTGAAATTGCCATCACCTCGGCAGCAATATCGCGCAACGTCCCTCCGCCCGGCAGTGGCGCATTGAGCGCCAGTTTGGGAACCGCACTGCGCAGCGCCTCACGCCCCGCCATGTCCCAGCCCTTGACCAGATCCCAAGCGGCATCGAGCGCGCCCTGATCGTAAAGCAGCCCTACCCAGAACGCAGGCAGCGCGCAGATCGTGCTCCACGGCCCGCCATCGGTGCCGCGCATTTCGAGGAACGACTTAAGCCGCACTTCGGGAAAGGCGGTCGAAAGGTGATCGTTCCAATCGGAAATCGTCGGCTTTTCCCCCGGCAGAACCGAAAGCTCGCCCTTCAAAAAGTCGCGGAATGAAAGACCTGCCGCATCGATATATTTGCCATCGCGGAAGACAAAATACATCGGCACGTCGAGCATGTAATCGGCGTAGCGCTCGTAACCAAAGCCGTCCTCGAACACGAACGGCAGCATGCCGGTGCGCGCCGGATCGGTGTCTGACCAGATGTGGCTGCGGTATGAAAGCATGCCGTTAGGCTTGCCTTCGGTGAAAGGCGAATTGGCGAAAAGTGCGGTGGCGAGCGGTTGCAGCGCCAGTGAAACCCGAAACTTCTGCACCATGTCCGCCTCTGACCCATAGTCGAGGTTGGTCTGGATCGTGCAGGTCCGCAGCATCATATCGAGCCCCATGGAGCCGACGCGCGGCATGTGGTTCAGCATGATGGCATAGCGACCCTTGGGCATGATCGGCAGTTCGGCGCGGGTCTTGTCGGGCCACATGCCGAGGCCGAGGAAACCCAGCCCAAACTTCTCGCCAATCGCTTTGACCTGCGCCAGATGCCGTCCGGTTTCGGCGCAGGTCTGATGCAAGTTTTCAAGCGGCGCGCCCGAAAGTTCAAGCTGGCCCGCCGGTTCAAGGCTGACCGCGCCGTCGGCACCCGTAAGCGCAATGATCTTGCCGCCTTCGATCACCGGCTTCCAGCCATAGTCTTCCAGCGCCACCAACAAATCATGGATGCCACCGGGCTCATCATACGAAGGCGCATGGTGATCGCTCAGCGCATAGACGATCTTCTCATGCTCGGTGCCGATCCGCCAATCGGCCTTCGGCTTCTCGCCCCCCGCCATCGGAATGATGAGATCCTCGCGGCTCTCAATCACGGGATCGCTCTGATCTGAAACCTGTCTGGTGCTCATCGCTGCCAGTTAGGTATTCGTGGGGCATTTCGCTAGTTTTATTTCCAGCGGCCACCCCAATCGCCAGCACTCGCCATCCACAGCGCGCAGCCCGCGATGGCGGCGGTTTCCCCGCGCAGGATTCGCGGGCCGAGGGATATGGCGCGGGTTTGGTCAAGCGCGCGGATGGCCGCGCGTTCGGCGTCATCAAACCCGCCTTCGGGGCCGGTGAGCAAGCTTGCGGGGCCGGGATGGGCGGCGAAGACTGCGGCGGCAGGATCGCCCCCAGCCTCATCGGCAAAAAACAGCGCGCGGGTTCCTTCCCAACCCTTAAGCAGTGCATCAAGCTTAACAGGCTCGGCAATCACGGGCAGCGCCGTGCGCGCGCACTGTTCTGCCGCTTCGATCAGAACGGCGCGCGCGCGATCAAGGTTGAGCTTGTCTGCCACGCAGCGGGGGGTGATTACCGGCTGAATTTTCCGCACGCCAAGTTCGCAGGCTTTTTCGAGCACGAGATCGAACCGGTCCTTCTTGAGCAGCGCGGGGCAGAGGGTGAAATCCGGCACTTCCTCGCGCGGGCGGAGCAGCGTTTCGGGCGTCAGGATGACGTCGCGCTTACCCACAGAAATAACCCGCGCCGCCCATTCGCCGCTCACATCGTCGCACAGAATGACCACGACGCCTTCGGCCACGCGCATCACGCGCGCAAGGTAATGCGCCTGCGGGCCATCGATAGTGAGCGACACTCCCTCGGCCAGTGGCGGGGAAACAAACAGGCGCGGTGCACTTTTGGGTGGCCAGGCGGTAGTGGCAGGCATTGGCGCGCTCAGTTTCCAGCAAGTTGACGGGGCATGCGGTAAACCACCTAAGACAATTTTTGCATCAAACTGAACATCTTAAATTACCGAACAAACAGAGGTGCAGGAGTATTTCTGACAGATGAATTATCGTATCGCCTTTGCGGATAAGTGCAAACTGCCATCGCGCGCGGGGCAGTTGTGGCGTCGTCTGCGCGGCAATACCAGCGGCAATATTGTTACGCTAACCGCGCTCATGCTGGTGCCGTTGACCGGGCTTTCGGGTCTCGCGCTCGACACTATTCAGTGGTATTCGGCGCGAAATACGTTGCAGCGCGCGGCGGATTCTGCGGCGCTTGCGGGAGCCAACACGATATCGCAGGTATCGCTTGCCAACGCGCAGGCGGCGGTGACTGCGGCGGTTAACCACGATCTAAGCTACTACACCGCAACCAATTACACCGCCGTCACGATCGAAACCCCGCCAACCGCAGGTGCCAACATTGCCAATGTTTCAGCGGTCCGCGTGGTGCTCACAACATCGAGCACGCTCCCGTTTTCCAGCATGTTCATCACCTCGCCGCCGACGATCAAGGTTTCTGCCGTGGCGACCAACACATCGACTGGGCCGGTCTGCGCGCTAGCAACTTCGCCCAGTTCGGGCAGGGCATTCACCGTTCAGGGCAGCGCGACGATCAATATGACCTGCGGCCTCGCCTCCAATTCTACCTTGGTCAGCTCAAGCCAACCGGCGATGTATGCCACCGGCACGGTTACCGCGACCGATGTGCGCGCGGTGGGCAGCATTAACAGTTCTGGCGTGACCAGCGGCACCCCGGTTCACCCCGGTGTTGCCGCAACCGCCAATCCGTTTTCAGCCTATCCGGTGGATACATTTGCCGGAAAGTGTCCCGGAGGCGGCTCTGCGCTCGCCACCAGCGGCAAGAGCGTCACCACCGTCTATCCCGGTTGCTACAGCGGTATCGACCTCAAAGGCGATACGCAGTTTTCGCCTGGGGTTTATTATGTTGGCGCGGGTAATTTCAAAATCGGCGGCAACGTCTCGGCAACCGGAACCGGGGTTACTTTCGTCATGCTGACAAGCGGCGGAAGTGTGGGCGGCGCAATCACCATGCTTGGCAATACCACGGTTAATCTTTCCGCTCCGCTTATCGGGGCGACCGGCGATGCCGCAAATTATGTGGGAATGCTGTTCGTTGGCGATCCGGCGGGCGGAACCGCGTGGGGCATCAGCGGCAACAATACGTCATCATTTCAGGGCGCGATGTATAATCCGGCGAGCAATATCACCTTCACTGGATCATCGGGGATGACGACATCCTGCGTCACCTTTGTCGCGGATACGCTGACTTTTTCCGGCAACAGCAGTGTTTCGAACAGCTGTTCATCAACATCCGGCGTATTGACTGCGGGCGGGGCAGTCGGCGCGCGGCTGGTGGAATAAGCGATGGCGCTCGGTCTAGCCTTCGTCTCACGCTTGCCTCTCCGCTTTGCAGCATGCTCGTGCGGGGTTGCGGCGATCGAAATGGCGCTGATCGCCCCGGTTCTGATCGCATTGGTGAAGGGCGTGGTCGATTCGACGATGGGCTTCAACCGCAAGATGGTGCTCAATCATGCCGCCCAATCGGGCATTGAGGAATACACCTCCGCCGGAACCAATTGGACGGCACTCTCCAGCACCAATATTCAAACATTGGTCGCAGGCTATGCCGGGGTGTCGGTGAGCAACGTCGCGGTGACCAAATGGCTGGAATGCAACAATGCAGTGGTGTCGTCGGGCGTAACCACCTGTTCCACCGGGCAAACGACCAGCAGGTACGTGAAGATTACCGTCAACGAGCCCTATGTGCCGACCTTTGGATTTATCGCCGCCTCGATTCCGATGACCGGCGCGGCCTTTGTCCGGGTGCAATGATGGCGGCGTCGTTCCTTCGGCGCATGCGGCGCGACGCAAGCGGTAGCGCCACGGTTGAATTTGCGCTGGCCCTGCCGGTACTCATCCTGTTTTTCTGCGGCATCGCGGCCTCAACACTGGCATTGTTCGTGCAAAATTCGGTCAAGGACGCGGTGGGCGTCGGTGCGCGCTATGCCACCCTCAGCCCCACCCCCACTGCTGCCGAGGTGATCGCCAAGGTGAAGGCGGTTTCGCAGACCGATCTGACCGGCTCATCATCGACCGTCACCGTCAGCGCGGGAACCGACAGTGCCGGACGCACCTATTTCACCATCAGCGCTTCAAAGGCTTATCAGTTCCCGATCTACCCCTTTGCAGGCCGCACGGTGACGCTGAGCGCAACCAAGCGGGCTTACACGGGCTGAACCTCATGCTGGCGACCAAGCCCCACTTCGGCTAAGCCCGCCCTATGACCGGCGAAATCGTTCCCGATAGCCAGCATCGCGGGATCGTCGCGCTGCTACCGCAAGGCCTGCGCGATCTTGCCCAGCTCGCCCGGTTTGACCGGCCGATCGGTTGGTGGCTGCTGTTCTGGCCCTGTGCCTGGGGTGTGCTGCTCGCGGGCGGTGAACGGCGATGGGATCTGCTTGTGTGGCTGCTGCTTGGAAGCATCGCGATGCGCGGGGCAGGCTGCGTTTATAATGACATTGTCGATGCCGATCTTGATCGCAAGGTTGCGCGCACCGCGCTTCGTCCTGTCGCGAGCGGGAGGATCAGCCCGCGCGTGGCCTGGGGCTGGCTGTTGCTGCTGGTTTGCATTGGCCTTACAGTGCTGTTGCAATTGCGCCCCGCCGTGCAGTTGATCGCCCTCGCCAGCCTCGCCCCGGTGGCCGCCTATCCGTTTATGAAGCGGATTACCTGGTGGCCGCAGGCGTGGCTAGGGATTGTGTTTTCGTGGGGCGCGCTGGTCGGATGGAGCGAATTGCGGACCGACGGGCTTGATGTTGTCCTACTCCTTTACGCCGGGAGCATGGCTTGGGTGATCGGCTATGATACGATCTATGCGCTGCAAGACGTTGAAGACGATGCGCTTATCGGTGTGCGGTCGAGCGCGCTGCGAATGGGCGCGAATGTGCGCGGCGGGGTGGCGCTGTTCTATATGGTGGCGCTCGCGCTGTGGGCGCTGGCTTTCTGGCGGCTGCGCGGGGATTGGCTGGCCTTGGTGGCGCTCGCGCCGATGGCGTGGCACTTGGGTTGGCAGGTTTCCAGCCTCAATCCCGCCGATGGGACAAATGCCCTCACCCGCTTCCGCGCAAACCGCTTTGCGGGGCTACTGATGGCCTTGGCATGCTGGGTGGTGGGGAACGCGGGGAACCTCTGATGTGCACCTCTACCGGCTCGCCAGTGGACCTCAAGAAGTCGCGAGGCTGTTCGGGGTTAATGTCGATCACGGCGTCAATGTCGCGGCGGCAGTCTATCCCGGCTATCCCGGATTAGTAGTGGCAAATGGCCTCGCGCAGGCGATGAACTTGGGTTTTCCCCTGGTTCTGAAGGGCAAACAGGGCCAGCCGCTGAAGCCTAAACCGGTAACCAACGCCCGCGATGACAAGCTACTTACAGGTTTTTGGCGAGACAGCTTTGTGGCGCGCCGTTGCCTGATTCCGGTCACGCAATGGGCCGAACCGCAAGGCGAAGCCGGGTGCATGACTCGCTCTTGGTATTCGCTGGCCGAAACGTCAGTGATGGCAGTTGCCCGGCTGTGGCGGGCAAGCGCCGAATGGGGCGATGTTTACACCATGGTCATGGTGGAAAGCTCGCCTCAGATGGCTAAGGTGCATGACAGGATGCAGGTGATTTTGAGCGCAGGCCATCGCTCGACGGCACAGCCGATGAGGCCTTGGCGCTTTGCAAGACTTGGGCGGGCAAG
>JAYVNC010000091.1:0-6215 GCA_043758655.1 Novosphingobium sp. | reverse complement strand
CTGCGTGGGGGCGCGGATTGGTTAGTAAGAAGCGACGCTCAGGCAATAATGCCGAGGATATCACTTTCCTTCATGATCAGCAGATCTTCGCCATCAAGCTTGACCTCAGTGCCCGACCATTTGCCGAACAAAACCTTGTCACCGGCCTTGACGTCGAGCGGGGTGATCTTGCCGTCATCGCAGCGGGTGCCCGACCCGACCGAAACGATCTCGCCTTCAGCAGGCTTTTCCTTGGCGCTATCAGGGATGATAATCCCGCCAGCAGTCTTTTCTTCGGCCTCGATGCGGCGGACCAGCACGCGGTCATGCAGTGGACGAAATGCCATTGCTTGGGTTCCTCTCAGTTGGTTGAACATGCGTTTGGCACTCTCATACAGGGAGTGCCAGCCGGGCGCATATGGGAGGGGGGACTTGCGCCGTCAAGGCCAGCGAGACGTTGCGGCGATGAATTTTTTCAGGCGGGCAAAAGTTCCAGACCGTCACGACGGTGCCAACGCCATGTCAGCAGAGCCGCCACTACGACCAACCCGGCCATCAGACCGATCCACACGCCAAGGCCCTCAAGCGGCGTGCCAAGGCCCAGCCAGAAGGCCGTGGTAAAGCCCGCCAGCCAATAGCCGGACAGCGCAATTATCATCGGCATGCGGGTATCCTGCAAGCCCCGCAAGGCTCCTGCGGCAACCGTCTGCACACCATCAAACAGTTGGAACGCGGCGGCGATCACTAGATATTGCATGGCAAAGCCGACCATCACCGCATTGCCCGGCGCGCGAACGTCGACATAAACCGACACCAGCAGGTGGGGCGCGATCAGCATAATCGCAGCGGCAACCAGCTGGAAACCTACGCACAGCAGCATCGCCGCGCGCCCGGCATGGGCGATGCCTTGCTTGTCGCCCGCACCAAAGTGCCAGCCGACCCGGATCGTCGCGCCTTGGCCGATCCCGTACGGAATCTGGAAAAAGAACGCCGCAATTTGCAGCGCGATGGCGTGAGCGGCCAATTGCGCCGGGCCGATATTGCCCATGATATAAGCCGCGGACCCGAACAGCCCGCCCTCGGCCACTACGGTCAGCGCAATCGGCACGCCCAGCCGCACCATTTGCCGCAGCCGCTGCCACTCTGGCCGCCACCACCGCCCCCAAATGTGGGTGCGCCGCATCCGGCGGTCGGATTGAATGATGACGATATAGGCGATCATCGTGAGGAAACCGGTGATTACACTTGCCAGGGCTGAGCCTTGAAGCCCCAAAGCAGGCGCGCCGAAATAGCCGAAAACGAAGGCGAGATTGCCGATCACATTGATGATGATCGACAGTGCAGTGATCAGGGTGGCGAACACCGGTCGGCCCATCGCCGAGACGAACATCCGCAGCACGTTGCTGACGATCATCGGTAATAACGCGATACTTAGCAGCGAAAGAAAGGCCTGCGAGTGTGCGGCAATCCGGGGGTTCTGGCCGGTGGCTAGCATCAGCGCCTCGCCAAAATGACAGATAACCATACCGGCAATTGCGCTAGCCAGCGCGAGCCAAAGCGCCATGCGGATTGTTCGTCGTACCTCACGCACCGAATGCGCCTTGGCTCCCAGCTCGGCAGCGATCAGCGGCGCAACAGACCCGGTGAGGCCCAGAAGCCCCCAGTTAACCAGTGCAAATATCGAAATCGCAAGGCTCGAAGCCGCCAAGGCCTCTTGCCCCAGATGCGCGACGAAAATCACGTCGCTGGCATAGACCGCCATCTGCAACATGTTGGCGAGCGCCAGCGGAACCGCAAGCTGCAGCGTCGCGCCAATCTCTTTGCGCCAAGGGGATGGGAGAGGGCTAGGTTCCATAGGGCCGGACCGGATAGGGCAAAGGTGCGGCCAGCGAAAGCGCGATTGCATTCTTTGCAAGGCGGGCCAGTGGCATCGGGCGTTGACGCTGGCACCGCTGCACCGCATGGCTGCACGAGCCAGATCACAGGAGTTTCCAATGCGCACAGCCTTGTTTGTCGTTGCACCCGCTCTGCTCACGCTGTCAGCTTGCGGAAGCGGCGATAAAGCGCCCGACCAAAGTAGCGTGTCACCAGCGGCGGAAGCCAGCCCGAGCGAAAGCGGCGTGAGCCTTGCATCGGCCCCTCAGGCGTTCGCTCAGTGCACATCCTGCCACTCGATCCGCAAAGGCCTCAACGGCGTCGGCCCAAGCCTGTTCGGCGTTTTCGGCAGCAAGGCAGGGTTGGTCGAAGACTATTCTTATAGCGCGGCGAACAAGAATTCGGGGCTGACATGGGACGAGGCGACGCTCGACACCTATCTTACCGCGCCGATGAAGATGGTGCCCGGCACCAAAATGACATTCGCCGGAATGGCCGACCCTGCCAAGCGCAAGGCGGTGATCGATTTTCTGAAGACGGTGAAATGATCGTTAGCTGATAGAGACGATCTCAATCGCCTCATCGCGTCCGCCAAAATCGACAAAGTCGCCTGCTTCCGCCCCAAGCATTGCCCGGCAAAGCGGCGCGAGGAAGGATAGCATGCTCACGGTTGGATCAGCCTCATCATGTCCAACGATGGTGATCGTATTGGCCTTGCCGTTCAACCGGTAGCTGACGCGGCTACCGAACTGCACTTTGGTGCCAGGAGCAACCGGCCGCAGGTCAGCCGTTGCCAGCCGCGCGCGCCAATAGCGCAGATCGCGAATGGTGGCTTTGCGCGCATCAGCATCGGTGATCGTGGGCAGCAAGGCTTCAAACTCGGCCACGCGTGCAGCGATCAGTTCAAGCCCGCGCGCGGTCACCAGATTGGGGCCGGGTGGGATCGGAATCTCGAACCGTGGTTCAAGATGCTCCTCATCACTATCCCGGCGAAATGCGACGCTCATGCACTATCATCCTTTGGACTACGTGTGACGAAATAGCGCCTTTCCCACAACGGAAAAGGGCGACCCCCAAAGGAGCCGCCCTTCCATCCACGAATGCTTCAAGACACCCGTGAAACTGGTCTTGCCGACTGGATCCCGGCCTTCGCCGGGATGACGCAAGGTCTAAGGCGCTCGATTCTAGAGCACCAAGACTTGCGTCACTTGATTTCAACCGTGCCGCCAGCAGCAGTAACCTTGGCCTTGATTTCCTCGGCTTCGGCTTTGTTGACGCCTTCCTTGATCGCCTTAGGAGCGGCTTCCACAAGCTGCTTGGCTTCGGTGAGGCCGAGCTGTGTGATCGCGCGGACTTCCTTGATGACGGCGATCTTGTTGCCGCCATCGTTGATCAGGATAACGTCGAATTCGGTCTTCTCTTCAACGGCCTCAGCAGCAGCGCCGCCGCCAGCAGGTGCGGCAACAGCGACAGCAGCAGCGGCAGAAACGCCCCATGCTTCTTCGAGGGCCTTGGCAAGGTCAGCCGCCTCAAGGACGGTCAGCTTCGAAAGTTCTTCAACCAGTTTGGCGATGTCAGCCATGATGTATTCCTTCAAATGTGTGGCCGGAGGAAATTCTCCGGGTGATTTTCAAATGTCTGTTCAAGCAGCCTCGGCGTAAGCGCTGAAAACGCGCGCCAGCTTCGCCGCAGGTGCGGTGGTGAGCTGAGCGATCTTCGTTGCTGGCGCCAGAACAAGCCCGATAAGGGTAGAGCGCAGGGCATCCAGCGAGGGCAATGAGGCGAGCGCCTTGATACCTTCGGGGGTAAGAACCTGCGTACCCATCGAACCACCAACGATTTCCAATTTATCGTTGGTCTTGGCGAACTCTACGATAGCCTTTGCCGCCGCGATCGGATCGGTCGAAGAGGCAAGTGCAGTTGGGCCGTTGAGGTAAACCTCAAGCCCCGCATAGTTCGTGTCTTTGATGGCAAGCTTGGCAAGACGGTTCTTCGCAACCTTATAAGTCGCACCCGCTTCACGGATCTTCGTGCGCAGGACAGTGGACTGAGCCACCGACATGCCGAGGTTGCGGGTGACTACCACCACGCCCGCCTCGTTGAAGACCGCGTTGAGGGCTACGACCGAATCGGATTTCTGCGAACGATCCATGCCTAACTCCTTCACTATGGCCGGCAAGGGCTAACCCCCGCGCGACCGGCTACGTTGTCCCGGGCGCTAAATGCACCTGGGGCGAGTCCGTTGAGGGGGGAAGGAGCTGCCGTGCCCAAATTCATGGGAACACACAGGAGAGGAACCGCGCTCAAATGAGCGGGGGACCGGAAAATCTCATTTCCCCGTCTAGGTTGCGAATTAAGAGAGTAAGCCCTCAGCAACTGTCTCGGACGGATGACCGACTTACCTTGCGGCGCGTCGGTCGGAGCGGGCAATTAGCAGGGGCGGGGCGCTTGTCAAGGAATTGCGGGCCCGGCTCTTATGCTGGACATAAGGCCGAGCAGGTCGGCGAGCTGCTTAAGGCGGCGTTTGACGCTGTCATTGATCAGCGCGGCGCAAGGCGCATCGACCCGCAGGATAAGGGTGGCGTCTTCAACGAGGAGCGCACTGTGGCCCAGCGCGATGGGGAAATTTCCGCAGAACCGGCGGCTAAGGCGCGTGGCCAGACCCCAAGCCTGAGCCTCTCGAAGATCATCAGCTGCGGCAATGGTTCGCCAGCTATCGGGCACGGCAAGCTTGCCAGCGTTGGCCAGCATCGCCGCGCCGAGCATGATCCGTTCCTTCGGCGATACCCCGACGAACCGCTTGCCCAGAGCCCAATCGACCGAATGGGCAACGCGCAGATTTGGTTCGAGCCGCGCCGAGGCGAGAGCGAGGGTGATTGCGCCAATCCGGACGCACTCACGGTCAATGCGCCGCTTGCTGATCGTTGCAGGGGCGGACCAATCGGCGATCTGCTGCGATAGGCCGGGGTCAAGATTGAACTGGCGTACAACCCCGCCAAGCCCGGCTTCAAACGGATCAATGCTGCGCGAAGCCTTGTCGAGACTTTGGTAGAGCAGCCCTTCACGAAGGCCCCACGATGAAAACACAATCTTGGCAGGCTTGATGCTGGCTATCAGAATCGTCAACAGCGCCGCTGCATCGGGCAGCGATGCCAATCGCGATCCGGATAGCCCCGCCGCCTTTTGCATCTGATCGGCGGGTTTGGCTGCCAGCACTTCGGCCAGCCGGGCGGCTTCCGAAGCATCCATAGTAAAGCCGTGCGGATCGCTGATCGGCCAATCCTGCCCCGCCATCACGTGCCGGGCAAAGGCGCGCAGCGATCCGCCGACGAGATACAGCGTGGTGCCGGGCTCAGCATCCCATTCAGCACGCCTGAACGCTTTGGTAACCGTGCGGTTGAATTGCTCCGGCCCCGTTTGCCGCAACGCCGGAAGGCGCAAGGTGCCGAAGGGCAAGCTCACCCCATGCGAGCAGTTCTGCCCGTCAATATCGACCAGTTCAAGACTGCCACCGCCGAGATCGGCAACTACCCCGCTTGCGCCCGGAAAAGCTGCGAGGATGCCCATGGCGCTGGTAACGGCTTCCTCTTCGCCCGAAAGCAGCCGGGGGAAGAAGCCGATCGCCCCGATCTGATCGAGGAATTGCTGCCCATCCTCGGCATCGCGCACCGCTGCGGTGGCGACAACCTCAACTTCGCTAAGGCCCGAACTTTCCAGCAGGCATTTATAACGCCGCATGGCAGACATTGCCGTTTGCACACCATTTTTGGGCAGATGGCCCGTTTCCGCGACTCCCGAACCCAGTTTCGCCGAGACTTTTTCGTTGAGAATTACCGCAGGTGCGCGCGCAGGCCCGGCATAGATAACCAGCCGAACGGTGTTTGAACCGATGTCGATTATCGCCCGGTGAGGCTCGAAATCCGCCTTAGATGCGGCGGCGGCAATTGGCATTGGCACTCCTCAGGGGCTCAGACCGCAATTGGTCAGGAACGCGCGCCCCGCCTCAGTGCCAGCTTGGGCACTTTCCTGCCGCTCGCCAATGCCGCACCACGCCCCGAGAGTGAAGGGTTGGTCATGAAATAACGGTGGAGGTTGAACGGTTCCGTCCCCTTTTCCATCCGGCGATAGGTTCCCTCGCTATCGAGCAACCAAGATTGTTCGGTGTCGAGCAGATTGGCGACCATAACCTGATCGAGCACTTGATCGTGGACCGTGGAGTTGCGGATTGGCACCAGCACTTCAACCCGCCGCTCAAAGTTCCGGGTCATGCCGTCTGCGGAGGTGATGTAAACCTTGGCCTTGGGGTTTGGCAGTGCCGCGCCGCTGCCAAAGGCCCAGATGCGGCTGTGCTCAAGGAAGCG
>JAYVNC010000090.1:0-6242 GCA_043758655.1 Novosphingobium sp. | reverse complement strand
CATAGATTCAGACTTTCAACGCTTTGGGAATCCCCTTCGTGAGTCAGCCTCACCGCAGGCTGGTATTACATGGCCGATAGTGAGCTGGACCAGGCATTTGGCGGCCTCGAAAAACGCGAAATGCCGCGCTATGTGCTGCTGCTCCGTCCGGCCAAGATCGTTACGCAAAGCGGCGAGTACCTGTGCATCCTGCGCGATGTTGCCACCAAGGGCGTTCGTCTGCGGCTGTTCCATCCGCTGCCGAGCGAGGCGCACATGGTTCTCGAACTATCGAATGGTGATCGCTACGATGTCGAGAAGGTGTGGGAACGCGATGATCAGGCAGGGTTCAACTTCGTCCACCAGGCCGAACTTGCGCAATTACTCGAAGAACGCAGCCGGTTTCGCAAGCGTCAGGTGCGGCTGCGGCTTGAATTAAATGGCCATGTCACCGCAAGGGGAATTTCCAGCCCGGCGGTGCTGCATGATTTATCGCAGCAAGGGGGCCGGATCCTTACCGCCTTGGCGCTGGCGATTGACCAGAACGTTCATATCAAGGCTGGCGGTCTTCCCCCGATAGACGCCAAGGTCCGCTGGCGGCGCGAAACCGCGCAAGGCACCGAAGCGGGCCTGGTGTTTGAACAGACGTTCAGGCTCGATCAATTGGCGCGAATGGTCGCAGCGTTGCAGCCCTTTGCCGCAGGTGCTGCGGACGATGAAGACCCGCTGTTCGGAAGGCGCATTTCCGCTTGACGGCAGTGCAACGCTAACCCCCCGGCGCATCGTTTGCTTTTGCCAGTGCGAGCCGGCGGCGGCGGACAGCGGGCGGCATATAGGTGCGATGCCCTTGGTCCGTCGCCCCGGCCGTGCGCTGTTGCGAATTGGGTAGTGACGGCTTCTGCGCGTCCCTGCCGGCTGATCGCCGCGCATAGAGCCACCAAATGATTACCGGCAGCACATACCAGACCGATTGCCGCATCACCGAGATCAGCTGCCCATCTCGGAAACTGATAATCAGCGACGGGAAAAAGCATAGATAGCCCAAAGTGAAAAATATGTTTGAGCGTCCAAGGGCAAATTTCTCGTACAATCGCCCCAGAAGATAGCCGGCAAGCCCGCACCACAAGACCACGCCGATCCAGCCAAGCGCGAACCAGCCTTCACCGGGTAGCGATTTGGTCATCCCAATAGGAAAGCCAAAATCAAGCAGTCGGATTTGCGGGAAGGGCTCAGCGTCCGGCTTGCCCCGCCAAAGCGCGCGGGGAATGGGTGCTACGAATACCTCAAGATTATCCAGAAAGTAATCGTACGTTTGTGATTTCTCCGGAACCACCCATACAATATACTGAAGAAACGCCTCATTCTGGTAGTCCATCGACTCGAGAAAACGCTTATCTTTTGCATTTCCATTCGCCCAACTCGCGGCAGGACTATTCTGTAGAAGTCCACGGACCGAAGCGCCGCGATCATCGCCGACTGAACGGAAAAGCAATGCGGCGACCACGATAAGGCTAAGCACCTTCCAATTCGGCAACCGTATCCGCCTTTCATAAGCATAGAGCAGGCCAAGGGTCACCAGACTGGCGACGAACGGGCCTCTGCCGCCGGTGCTGGCGCGCACCAGCACGAAGGCGATAATCGGCAGCAGTGACAAAAGGCGGAAACGGAAAAGCCACGCGAAAAGAGCGCAGATCGGCACTGCCATAAGCTGGGCATCAGCCGTGTAGCCATTTCCCGAAGTGTTGAGATAATGCCCCGATTCCCGGCTCATTATCATCGTCCATTCAAGGTCACCGATTGCCTGCCGGTAGGTGTGCTGGAGCGAATAAATTACGAGGGGAGCAAGAATGGCCGCAATCAGAATAAACGCATCACGATATTTGCTGCGCCCGCCTTGATGCGCTTCGGCTGAAATAAATTGAATGGGCGACGCGCCAACCTGTGTGGATACCAAGGTAAAGATCACGAACCCCAGCATTGAAACCAGAATGGTAGTAACCTTGATGTCTTCTGTCGGGAAAAAACGGTAAATGCTGTAAATTCCGACTTCATAATTCAGGTAGAAAGCCAACATTGGCCGAAGTACAAATACCAGAAAATGAAAACCAGCGTAAAGCACGGCGGGATGATAGATAGAGAAGCATCTCCGCGTCACCAAATATACGGACAGGCTAATAAATACGAAAAGCTGGATAAGGAGTGCGGTCTCGTACACCTAATCTGCCTTTCTTTTGGCGAAAGCCAATGACCGCGTTCGGTCAATACCGTGCAATATACAATGGCGCACAGCACCGGTTCGCTTTTCGAAAATCATCGCGAACGCATAGGCTACAACCATGCGTGCGACAACCGTCGGCTTGATCCGATCAAGTCCATCATGAGAATCTCGTACCGCTCGGCGCAATCGAGGCGAAGTGAAATATGGGTTTTACCAAGGCATTGCAGCCTTGATGGTTAAAACGCTATGGCCTCTGGCTGGTATGGCGGGGACTAAGGATGAATTTAAAAGAGGCGCTCGAAGCAAACCGAGGGGTTGGCCCGGGTTTTCATTTTATGCGGCATGCTCTGTCGGCAACGATCGTCCTGTTCCACTGCCGCACTGCTGTGCACTGGTCGATATCGGCGGCGGAGATCGCCACTGGCCAGCGCCCGGCGCACACGATGGAAATGCTGACGCAGTCCGATCATTTTACCGTTGAAAATCTTATCCGGCCGATGATTGTGGCGCTGTTGGCTGTGTTTTTTGCCTTGAGCGGTTTTCTGGTCACCGGAAGCGCAATTCGAACCAAGTCTATTCGGCAATTTTTTGTAAACCGCGCGTTGCGCATTCTTCCTGCGCTGAGCGTTGAGATTACCCTTTCAGCCATTGCTCTGGGTGCACTTTTCACGACGATGCCTTTGTCTCAGTACTATTCTTCGTTCGGGTTTTGGCGATATTTTGGTAATATTTTTGGATTTATTACGTTCGAACTTCCCGGCGTTTTCAAAAATCTGCCTTGGCCGGGGATCGTAAACGGCAACCTTTGGACGTTGCCGCCAGAGTTTTGGTGTTATGCGCTAATGATGCTGGCAATGGTGCTTGGCCTGCTCACTCGGCGGGCCATTTTGCTGAGTTTGGTGGCAACCACCTTTGCGGTGTCAACTGCCATTAACCTGCTACGGCCGGATATGCTGCCCGTCCGAGGGCCTAACGCCTTTTTGCCGTGGTTTATTGTTTTGATGTTCTGGCTGGGCTCCGTGATTTATCTTTATGCAGATCGCATCCCCATCCGGTTGCCGCTATTTCTGGCCGCTGCAGCGACCTTTTATTTTGCTATTTTGTTTAATTTTGCCACCCCGATTGCAGGTGTCTCGCTGGGCTATTGCATGGTTTACTTGGGCATGGTGAGGCTGCCGTGGTGGGACCGGCTATTCAAGTCAGATCTCTCGTACGGGACCTATCTTTATGGTTTTCCCATTATGCAGGCCTGGATGGCAACGCTGTTACCTTGGTTTCGCACAGGCGTGAGTCTGCCAGTGCAGATTGCGGTCCTGTTCGCGCTGACCTTCGGCACTACACTGGCCTTTGCCGCAATGTCGTGGCGCATAATTGAAAAGCCAGCACTCAGGCTGCGCAAAGTGTTTCTGAAGGTCGATACCTGACTGGGGTACAGTCCTCTGGAATCAGGAGAGCACCAGCCTCAAGCTGGTTTGAAGCCCAGCGCCACGCCGTTCATGCAGTATCGCAGCCCGGTGGGCTTTGGTCCATCATCGAACACATGTCCCAGATGTCCGCCGCAGCGCGCGCAATGGACTTCTGTGCGGCCAAAATCGCTTGAGGTCAGCACCGCCCCCGGCAGGGGTTTCCAGAAGCTGGGCCAGCCGGTGCCGCTTTCAAACTTGGTGCTTGAGGAGAATAGCGGATTGCCATCCGCCGCGCAGGTGAAAGTTCCGGTGCGCTGGTCATTGAGCAATGGCGAGGTGCCGGGATATTCGGTCGCCTGCTCGCGCAGGACGTGGAACTGCTCAGGCGTAAGCCGCTTGCGCCATTCGGCCTGGGAGAACTTTACCGGATAGGCCTTGGCCTCAGCCGGGCTGCCGCCGCAAGCGGCAAGCGCAGGGATTGCCACCCCGGCACCGAGCCAAGCGATCAGATTACGGCGGCTCGTTGATAGGGACGCAGGCGCATAGTCAGACATTGTCGATACCTTCATTAGCCCAGCCCTAGGGCGATATATAGGTATTCGAAGCGGAGTGACCAGAGGTTACATCACGCCGACTGCAGCCGTGCCTTTTTCACCTTGCGGCCTTGCGGGCCAGATTTCATCACCCGGCGGCGGAACAGGCTCGCGCCCATGTTGACGAACAGCGCCACCCACACCGCTTGCCAGCCAAGCGCCAGCAGATGCGGTACGATCGAGGTTTCCTGCGCCGCGCGGCTGAGCATGGCGAAAGGCGAGCTGAACGGGATCGCTTCAGCAATGAACGACATGTTGGTACCCGGCATCGCGGTGGCGAAGGTAGCGAAGAAGAACACCATCAGTTGCGACATTGATACCGGCATCGACAGAGTCTGCACCTCGCGCACGGTGGTCGCCATCGATCCGATCGTCAGGAATACCGAGCCGAGCAACAAATAGGCCATCGCGAAATAGGCAATGCCGAGCGTTATGAATGTTGGCCAGCCAATGGCAGGCGCGGTGAATTCATTGAGCGTGTGCCCGCTGGCAAGCGCGAAACCGCCATAGACGCTTGCCCACACCGAAATACCGACAAACGATATGCCGAGCATGGCGAACAGCTTGCCATAGAACACTGCGTCCATCGGGATCGCAGCCGCAAGCACTTCGATGATCTTGTTGGCCTTTTCCTCTACGAGGTTGGAAAGCACCATCCCGGCGAGCAGCATGGTCAGCAGGAACAGCAGCATCTGCGCTGATTGCGCGGTGCGCATCCGCCCCTGCCGGTCTGCCGCATTGCTGTTGACGATGGGCGCGAGGGCAATTTCGGGGAAGCTCTGCGGCCCTTTACCTGCCGCCTGCGCCGCGATCAGCGAGACCGGCGCTTGCCAGGCATTGATCTGGCCGGGCGCGCCGGTGAGCACAGGATGCGCGACGCTGCCCGAGACAATCGCGGCGATATTGCCGTGTTGATCTTTGAGCAGGGCTGCGGGTTCGATGGCACCCCCTGCTTTTGGTTGTTGAACCGCGACCATCTCGGGCGAGGCGTTGCCGGTTCGTGGTGCGAGCAGTTTGTCCGCCGCGATCATCGCCTTGGTATCGCCTGCGCTCATCGCCACGCCAATCGTGGTGCGCATGGTATTCGTCTCAACCTTGTGGCCGACGCTGCCCGCCGCCATGCCGACGATCACTGGGAAGAGTGGCCCGAGCAGAAAGAAGAAAAACGAGCGGCTGTACAGAATCGCGCTGAAATCACGCCGCGCGACGATCATCGCCGCCTGCAATGTGGTGAGGCGGCCCGAGCTGTGGGGCGTGATCATCGGCGTTGCTCCTCAGGGAATTCTTCGAGCGCGCGCGCGGCGGCTTCTCCAGCGATAGCAACGAACGCATCGTGCAGTCCGGCGCGTTCGATAGACAAGGAAAGTATCCCGGCCTCGCCCTCGATCAGCGCGCGCAACAAAGGTTCGATCCCGGTTTCAGGCAGCGGGAAGTACCAGAACGAGGAGCCATTAGCCTTGCGCTCGCAGCGGGCATCGGCGGGCAGCGCGCCGCGCCATAAACCATCACCAACGCGCGTTTCCAGCCGCACCTGCGCACGAATACGGTCCCGCGCAACGTCAACCGGTCCGGCAAAAGGCACCTTGCCCCCGGCAATAATCGCCACTGAATCGCACAGGCGCTCAGCGTGGGCGATCACGTGGGTCGAGAAGATTACCGTGGTCCCGCGCTCAGCCAGCCCGCGCATCATCTTTTCGAGCTTGCCCTGATTGAGCGCATCGAGGCCGGAGAACGGCTCATCAAACACCACCAGCCGTGGTTCGTGAACCAATGTGGCGAGCAGTTGCACTTGCTGCGCCATGCCTTTGGACAGCTGGCGGATCTGGCGATCAATCGCGTAACCCAGCCCGTGCTCTTCCAGCATCACCTTGCCCCGGCGCTTGCCCTCGGCCAGCGGCAATCTGCGCAATGCGCCGATATAGGCGATCGCCTCATAGGTCTTCATCGCCGGATAGAGCCCGCGCTCTTCAGGCAGATAGCCGATCCGGTGCGCAACATCGTGCGGGCGCTCACAGCCGAGGATACGGCGATACCCATCATCAGGAT
>JAYVNC010000089.1:0-6254 GCA_043758655.1 Novosphingobium sp. | reverse complement strand
CGCGCAACACTTGCCCCATCCGCCCTCCCGCCATAGGGATGCCCGAGTGAAGCGCACCCATCTTCCGCTCAACGCCTTGCGCGTATTTGATGCCGCCGCGCGGCACCTTTCGTTCACCCGCGCGGCGGATGAGCTAGCGGTGACGCCTGCTGCGGTCGGCCAGCAAATCCGCGCGCTTGAGGATCTGCTCGGCGTGGTGCTGTTCCGCCGCACCAGTAAAGGCCTTGAGCTGACCGACGAAGCCAGCGCCGGACTCGAAGGCTTGCGCACCGGGTTCCTGCATTTTGAAGACGCGGTGCAGATGATGCAGGCGGGGCAATCGAGCCACGTTTTCACCATCGCCGCGCCGCGCGATTTCCTCGCCGTGTGGCTCGCCCCGCGTCTGGCTGCGTTCCGCGAGGCCAATCCCGAAGTGCGCTATGTGCTTTTGGATGGCGAGAATGTTGATTTCACTGAGGCCAACCTCGATCTCGCGGTGCGCTGGAGCGATGGGCCGGGTGAGCTTGAAGGCGTGGCGCTGGGCAGCGCCGAACGCGTGACGGTGGGCGAAGGCCCGTGGATTTCATGGCCTGGAGATCCCGCACCTCAGGGTGAGGGCGATGATGAGCCGCCAGTCCATGTTAGCGATGCCGGAATAGCGCTGGCGTCGGCCGCAGCAGGCTTGGGCAAAGCCCGCGTCCCCGCGCTGCTGGCGCGCGAATGGCATGCAGCCGGGCGGATTTCTGCTTTGGGCGAGGCTGAGGATTGCCGCAGAAGCTACTGGCTGGTCGCCCCGCTGCCGCAGTGGCGACAGAAAAAGGTTAGGGCCTTGGTGGCGGCGCTGGTGGGGTGAGCTTTTCCCTCCAACTTTGCCCTTGATTCCCACTGTGGGAATCATTATATAACCCCATGCGGATCATCGCGCGCAGCACGATCATGGACTTCATTGCGAAGCACCCGGAAACGCGCGCTTCGCTGTTGCATTGGCTGAATGTTGCGAAGTCGGCTGAATGGCACTCGATTGGCGCGGTTCAGGCGGCGTTCTCGAAGACCAAGGCGCTGAATGGTGAACGGGCGCGGTTTGAAGTGGCTGGCGGTGATTACCGGATGATCGTGGCATTTGATTTTCGGCGTGGCATTGCTTTCGTCAAATTCGTCGGCAACCACGCCGAATATGACCGGATCGATGCGCTGACCGTAACGTTGTTTTAGGAGGAACTGGTGGAAATCAAACCGATCAAGACTGACACTGATCACACTGCTGCTCTGTGCGAGATCGAGGGTTTGTGGGGCGCGGCAGATGGTACGCCTGAGGGTGATCGTCTCGATATTCTTGCAACGCTGGTCGAAGCCTACGAGGAACGCCGCTGGCCGATTGAGGAGCTCGATCCGGTTGAAGCGATCGAGGCGGCGATGGCGCACGATGGCCACAGCCGGGCCGATCTCGCCGCGCTGATCGGCAACAGCCGAGCGACCGAAGTCCTAAAACGCCAACGCGCACTGACCCTGCCGATGATCCGCCGGATTGCGCGCGAGTGGCATGTGCCGGAGCGGTTGCTGGTGCAGGAGTATCGGCTGGCGGGGTGAGGAAGGGCTTTCCAGCTACCAGTTTCCCCAAAGCCCACTCATCCTGAGCCTGTCGAAGGACGCGCTCAACATTGGCCCCGCGCGTTAGGCGAGCTCAGATTAGTCCCCAGACATGCCGTCTGCGCGTGTCCTTCGACAGGCTCAGGATGAGTGGACATTTTATAGTGGTGAGAGGAAAAGCGATCACGCCTCACCTACCCCCCAAACACCCCGCGCAACCACTTATCCAGCACCGCAGTCGCCGCATAGTCCGGATCGCCCAGCTTTCGGTTGATCTCCATATGCCCCATCAGCCCGTAGCCCGGAAAGCCATCGCGTTCGACCTGCGATCCGCCCGCCTTGAGAGCTTTTTCCAAAGCCTCGGCCTGACGCACACCGTCGTCGCGTTGCACATGCAGCAATAGGAACCGCGCGGCGTTGGGGGCGGCGGCTTGGCTTGTTGGTGATAGCGCCTTTTGCCTTGCCGGATCATCGCCAAACGCCTGACCATAGGTTTGCTGCATCATCTGCGGGCCGTCCTTCATCTGGGCGGGCACATCATAGGCCGCGCCGTCGATGGGGACTACGCCTGCCAGATCGGCGAAGGAGAGGCCTGCGCCCTTCAGATAACGCTCGTCCGTCCCCACCAGCGCCACCAAATGCGCGCCTGCGCTGTGGCCCATGATGACCACGCGGCGTTTGTCGATGTGCAGATCACCTGCCTTATCAAGCAGGGCCTTCAGCGAAGCGGCGACATCGGCGGCTTGTTGTTCGACCGTGGCTTCGGGAATCAGCCGGTAGTTGATTGAGGCAAAGTTATAACCTTCCGCGCCGAAATGCGCCGGTTTCCATTTGCCGGTAGCGTTGTCCTTGCTGCCACGCTTCCACCCGCCGCCGTGGACGAAAACGATTAGCGGTGCGGGGTTGGTACCACTCTTCGCTTGCCAGAAATCGAGATTCTGCGCCGGATCTTTGCCATAGCTGATCGTTGCGGTGGGTGTGGTTGCAGGTGCGTTGGCATCGGCGGCATTGCCCTTTGCCATCATTCGCTGCGCGATCTTGGCGCGGATACGATCACGGAATGGCCCGGCGCTGCTGGATTCGGTAAGGGTGGCGGTGAGCACGGTGGCGGCGAGGATCAGCTTGATGGAATTGCGCATGGTGTTCCTTGCGGATGACTTCGGCGAATTTGATCATCGCAGGCCCGCATCGCCAATCAAGTCATCAATTGTCGCGGCAAAACTGCCTGATGGCCTTGACTGCCCGCGCCGCCCCGCCTACCGCGCCGCGGCTTTGCGGGGCATTGTCGCCCCCACCGTCCCATCCTTTGCGCCGAGTCCTGTCGAAGGGCGCATGTGGATTACCCTGGCAGGGTGAAGGACCGTATTCATGGCAAATGTCACCGTCATCGGTGCCCAGTGGGGCGATGAGGGCAAAGGCAAGATCGTTGACTGGCTGGCGAGCCGGGCTGACGTTGTCGTGCGTTTTCAGGGCGGGCACAATGCCGGGCATACGCTGGTGGTGGGCAACCAGACTTATAAGCTGAGCCTGCTGCCATCGGGCATCGTCACCGGCACACTGTCGATCATCGGCAACGGAGTGGTGCTCGATCCGTGGCACCTGCGTGAGGAGATCGCCAAGCTTGAAGGCCAAGGCGTGGTCATCAACCGGACGAATTTTTCGATCGCTGACAACTGCCCGCTGATCCTGCCGATTCACCGCGAGCTTGATGGCTTGCGTGAGGCAGCGGCGGGATCGGGCAAGATTGGCACCACCGGTCGCGGGATTGGTCCCGCCTATGAAGACAAGGTTGGCCGCCGCGCGATCCGCGTGTGCGATCTCGCCCACCTTGATGACATGGACGCGCAGCTTGACCGGCTTTGCGCGCACCACGATGCCCTGCGCGCTGGGTTTGGCCAGCCGCCGGTTGACCGTGCTGCATTGCTGGCGGCGCTCAAGGAAATCGCGCCATCGGTGCTGCAATATGCCGAGCCGGTGTGGAAGCGGCTCAATGGGATTAAAAAAGCGGGCGCAAAGATCTTGTTTGAGGGCGCGCAAGGCGTGCTGCTCGATGTCGATCACGGCACCTATCCCTTCGTCACCAGTTCGAACACGGTGAGCGGCACGGCAGCGAGCGGATCGGGGCTGGGGCCGGGCAGCACCGGCTTCGTGCTCGGCATTGTCAAGGCCTATACCACGCGGGTGGGGTCAGGCCCGTTCCCAACCGAGCTTGAGGATGCCACCGGGCAGCATCTGGGTGAGCGGGGCCACGAATTTGGCACCGTTACCGGGCGTAAGCGCCGCTGCGGGTGGTTTGATGCGGTGCTTGTGCGCCAATCGTGCGCCATATCGGGCGTCACCGGAATCGCGCTGACCAAGGTTGATGTGCTCGACGGAATGGACACGGTGAAGATCTGCACTGGCTATCGCCTCCACGGCCAAGAGCTTGATTATTTCCCCGCCCATGCCGCCGATCAGGCCAAAGTCGAGCCGATCTATGAGGAAATGGAAGGCTGGAGCGGGACCACGGCGGGCGCCCGTCGCTGGGCCGATTTGCCTGCACAGGCGATCAAATATATACAGCGGGTTCAGGAACTGATCGAAACGCCGGTGGCGCTGGTCAGCACCAGTCCCGAGCGCGAAGATACAATATTGGTGCGTGATCCGTTTCTCGATTGATCGCAGGCTTTCACTCTTAAAATACATAAGGATATCAAGGTTAAGTTATGGCAGGATATAAAGAACCGGGCTTTCAGGATCGTGTTGCACTGGCCAATAAGGCCCGTGAAGCGGCTCTGGCGAAACTGAAGGCTAAGGCACCGATCGATCCGGCAGTGGTCGCCGAGCGGATTGCCAAAGCGCAAGAACGCGAAGCGGCGCAGGCCGCCCGCGCGGCGCAAAAGATCGAAGAAAAGCGCTTGGCAGCAGAAGCCAAGGCAGCGGCCATCGAAGCCGAGAAAGAGGCCGCAGCAGAAGCCGCAAGGCTGGCAGAACCACCCGCTAAGGCCAAAAAGCCCAAGCAAACCGACGAAGAAAAGAAAGCCGAACGCGATGCCAAGTATCTGGCGCGTAAGGCTCGCAAGGGGCGCAGGTAACGGCTCTTGAATTCGCGCGGACATAGCCGGTGAAGGTTTATTTCGATGGCGGTTGCCGGCCTAATCCGGGCGCTATTGAAACCGCAGTCGTCGCGGGCGGAAAGCTGTTCCACCGCACCGATCACGGCCACGGCGATAACAACGATGCTGAATGGCTCGCGTTGATTGATGCGCTGCGCGTGGCCAAGGAATTGGGCCTCGAAGATGTCACGCTGCTCGGCGATTCTGCACTGGTTGTCGATCAGGCTAACGGCGCTACCCGGCGCATTGCGCCAAGGTTCGGCGCGCATCTTGTCAACTTCCACGCATTGGCCGATGGCTTCAAAACCGTGTGTGTCAGGCGGATTGGCCGCAAGCAGAACCTTGCCGGGATTGCGCTTGAGCGCGTGTCCAGCAGGCTTTGAGCCTTAAAAGGGAGCCCGCCAACAATGCCGCGCCTGATGCTGTTCAACAAACCCTATGGCGTGCTGTCGCAATTCACCGACAAAGGTAGCGATACGACCCGCCCCACCCTGTCAGCCTACATCGACGTCCCCGGCGTCTATCCCGCCGGACGGCTGGATCGGGATAGCGAAGGGCTGCTGTTGCTCACCGATGATGGCCGGTTGCAGGCCCGGATTGCCGATCCGCGATTCAAGCTTCCGAAGAGCTATTTGGTGCAGGTTGAGGGCGATGCGAGTGAGGCCCAACTTGACCAGCTTCGCGCTGGCGTGATGCTAAATGATGGAAAAACTCTGCCCGCCGAAGCCGAACTTATGACCACGCCAGACATATGGCCCCGCGATCCGCCAGTGCGGTTCCGCAAGTCGGTTCCCGATTGCTGGATCAAGCTGACCATACGCGAAGGCCGCAACCGGCAAGTGCGGCGGATGACCGCCGCTGTGGGACTGCCAACGCTGCGGCTGGTGCGCTGGAGCGTTGGGGAGTGGGATTTGGAGGGACTGGCGGAGGGAGAGTGGCGTGGGGTCACGTTTACATAGGTGAGATGATACCTGTCCGGTGCAGGTGCGACTATGTCCCTGCTCCCGAAGCACCATTACCACTCATTGGCCGAAATTTATCCCGCATTTTGACAAGTTCGGAAACAATGTCTTCCGTACTATGTGTTGCCGTGTTCAAAGCAAGCCGTCCAGCCAGTGAAGGAGTGTGCTTAGAAACCTCATCTACTGTAACTCTATGCCATATTGGAAGTATTCTACCTGTTCCTAGCATATCTTTTTGAACTAGGCCGTCCAACTCGTAGTGTGTCCACTGTTTTTTGAAGAACTCATCAGATAAAACTACAACGCCGAAGTATGCACTAGCGAGGCCTTTATCAATTGCTTGTCTAAGGCTATCTCCCCAACTCAAAGAAAATTTATCATACCAAACGTCAAGTCCAGCTTCTGTTGCTTTAAGTGCTAACCCATTGACAAAACCCTCTTTATCTTCAGAGGCATGGGAAATGAAAAAATCATGGACTACTCCAGAATCGTCAGCCCACAATATCGGAATTGCGGTTTTCTCGGCGTGCTCGGCGAGCTGTCTTTCTAGCTGACGAATTCGTGCATCGGAAGTCCTCTGCCGCTTGGCGTCGTCAATGACGCGCTTTTTGTATTCCGCCTCTTCCGCTTT
>JAYVNC010000088.1:0-6287 GCA_043758655.1 Novosphingobium sp. | reverse complement strand
ATATTGCGTATTGACATTGCGCTGCAATTGATTTCGGCAGAAACTATAACCGCCGAATTGGTGTAACTTTGCCGACCCAACATTGACTCGAAAGCTGAAAAGGTCATGGGCTAGGTGCAAAGAGGTAAAACGTATCTGGCCTATCTCTTCGCATGGAAGACAAGTTCCCGAACGCTTTATGACTGGATAAATCCGGACGTGAGGGCAGCTAACCCGCCGGGTCAAGCATTCCTAGCGCGGCAACCGATGCTATGATCCCTAGCGCCAGCCCCAATTCGAGGACAAGTGAGCGGCGCAGGCGACCTTGCGCACCGATATGGTCTGCGGCCAGCGCTGGGGTCAGCCGCCAGCGGTTAAGCGCGGCAAGGCCCAGCATTGCGGCAAATGCGCCAAGTTTGATCAGCAGTACTTTGCCCCACAAGCTGGTGTAAACTTCAGGCGGCAGCGGCCAGCCCAAGATCGCCAGACTGTTAATCGCGCCGGTTATCATCAATGCTGCGACAATCAAGGTTCCGGTTGTGGCAAAGTTGGATAACTGCCGGACGAATTCTTGTGCAGAGCCACGCTTGATGGCGGTTGTAAGCAACATCACCAATGCTCCCAGCCACGTCGCGGCGGCGATCAGATGGGTTACGTCGGCAAAGCGATGGACCGCGCCGATGCTGTCTTCGCTCGCTCCGGCGTGGCCCGAAAAGGCGCAGGTGGCCAAGGCTATGGAGCCGCACAATGCCGCGAGCGGAAGCTGAATGCGGCGGTCAAGCGGCAGCAATACGGCGAGGAACAGGATCACAAGGGCTGGTAGCCGCACCGCCAATATCATGCCGAGCGGTGTTGCCTCGAGCACAGCGGTGACCATTGCCCGGTCTAGTTCGCTGATCGGCTGTGCGGCCATGTCAGCCACACTGGCCAGCGCCCACCACACCGATGCCGCCACTCCGCCAAGCGCCAGCCCGGAAAGCGCGCCACGGACGCCTTTGGTCATGCCAGCGGAAAGTCCGGCGGTCAGCATATAAAACGGTAGCCCCGCCGCCATCAGCAGTGTGGCATAAACGAGCGCGCGCGCCGCGACGAGGCTACTGTCGATCACGAAATATCAGCGCACGGTGAAGGTATAACTGTTTTCAACGCGGTGCTGGTCTGCGGCCACGGCGTGCCATTTCAGCAAGTAATTGCCGACGGGCAGGGCGCGCGGAAATGCTACTGTCATGACCTTGTCCTTGATCTGCGTTGTAAAACCGCGGATCGGCATGGGTGCATGAGCGGCCATTCCCGGCATCGCTGTCATAGTCAGTTCAATGCCGGACATCGGCGCGACCAGAGTTTCTGAGAAGGTCAGCGAGAGTTTGGTTGGCTTGCTAACACTTGAATTTGCCAGCGGCGAGGCGGCAGTAAGGCGCGGGTGGGCTATGGCACTTCCCGGCAGAGCGATGGCTGCACTGGCGAAAGCGGCAAGAAGGGCAAGACGGCGCATGGTAAACTCCTGATGATGTTATAATGCCGGTTGTCCGGCGGCCTGCAAGTCAATACGTTGTCCGCAAGACCATCCCTCATCTGTGCGACACAGATTTTCCTTTTGACCCGTTTTGCAGTCTATGAGGGACGAGGCCAGCCGCTGCGTATGGTATTCATACACGCCGACAGGCAAAGACACGAAAGGCCAGCGATGAGCGAGCTTGACGAACTGCTGACGATATTACGCGCTGAACCCGCACATATCGGCTTGGCCGCTTTGGATAGCGGCGTGATGGCGGGTGTGGCGCATCGGCGCGAAATGGTCACGGCGCGGCGCGGGATGATGCTTGCCGGTCTGGTCGCAGTGGCCGTCGGGTCTGTTGCGACTGTAGCTCCCGCTACCCCCGCCTCTGCTGAATCCTTGCTGGGCGTCCCGGCATCAGCGCCATCACAACTGCTGACTCACTGATGCGAAATTTCTCCCGCTATGTGCTGGTTGCCATAATCGCCTTTTGCGCGGCACTGGCGGCCGTATGGATTACGCGCAGCGTGGCAGAATCCCGTCATCCTGAGGGCGGTGAACTTCACGCGTTGATGCATGAGGAACTGCGGCTTGATGCAAATCAGCGGGCTAAGGTCGAGCAACTTGAAGGCCAGTTCGCGGCGCAGCGGCACACGCTGGATGAACAGTTGCAGGTCGCCAATGGGCAATTGGCTTCAGCCATTGCCAATGAACATCAATATGGCCCGCGCGTTGCCGAGGCGGTTGATCGTTCGCACAAGGCGATGGGCGATTTGCAGAAGGCCACTCTCAGCCATGTCTTTGCCATGCGCGCCTTGCTGCGTGCCGATCAGGCTGACCGTTTTGATCGGGAAGTCGGCAAAGTGCTGACCCGCCCCGGCCACTGATAGGTCGATTGTGATCGATGGCGAGCCGGATGACGCTGAATTGGTAGCGCAAGCACTCGCTGGGCGGCAGTTGGGTTTTACCTTGCTGCTCAGACGCTATCGCGAACCAGTTTACCGTCTGGTTCGTAACAAGATCGGCGATTCGAGCGAGGCGCTGGATGTAACGCAGGAATGTTTCATTTCCGCATTTGCCGCACTTCATCGCTATGATCCTACGCGCCCCTTCAAATCATGGGTGCTGCGCATCGCGCTGAATAAATGCCATGACTGGGGCCGAAGGCGGGCGGTGCGCAAGCTGTTTACTTTTGCGCGGCCCTTGGACGAAGCCTATGATATTGCCGATGGCGCGCCTGATCCTGAGGCCTCGCTCGCCGCGCGTGGCGAAGCCGAGCGGCTGCGCGCTGCCCTTGCCGGGCTCCCCGCCAAATTAAAGGACCCATTGATCCTCTGCGCGCTTGAAGGGTTGAGCCAAGACGAGGCGGCGTTGGTGCTTGGGGTTAGCCGCAAGACGGTGGAGACGAGAATTTATCGCGCCCGGCAAAAATTGACGCAAATTCTTGAGGGTTGAAGCTGTGATGCGCGTATGCGGTATCATGGATCACTTGCACTCGCTCAATCGCCGCACCCTGCTTACCCGAGGAGGCGCGTTGGCCGCCACTATGGCCTTTGCCCCGCTGTTCCCGGCCTGGGCGCAGAGCGGAACCGCGGGTCTTGCAGCGGGGCCAGTTTTGTCCGGCGACACCATCCAACTGACGATCGGCGAAAATCACTTTTCCACCGGCGGACGCTCTGCCCACGCGGTTATGGTCAATGACACGATCCCAGCCCCGCTGCTGCGGCTGAAGCAAGGCCAGCGGGTGAAGATCGCGGTGACGAACACCCTGAAGGAGCAGTCGTCCATCCATTGGCACGGCTTGTTGCTGCCGTTTCAGATGGATGGCGTTCCCGGCCTCAGCTTTCCCGGCATCGATCCGGGTGAGACTTTCACCTATGATTTTCCGCTGATCGAGGCGGGCACGTACTGGTATCACAGCCATTCGGGTATGCAGGAAGCTATGGGGCTTTATGGACCGATCGTAATTGATCCGGCGGGCATCGATCCGGTCGGCTATGACCGGGAACATGTGCTGGTGCTGGCCGATTGGAGCCCGATGCACCCGCATCAGCAATTGCGAAAGCTCAAGCTGGCCAGCGGCTATTTCAACCACAACCGCCAGACGCTTGCCGGGCTGCTGGCGCATAAAGACCAGTCGCTGAAGGACAGGCTGGAATGGGGCAAGATGCGCATGGACCCGACCGACATTTCGGACGTGACCGGCGCAACTTTCAGCTACCTCGTTAATGGCCATGGTACAGCTGAGAACTGGACCGGATTGTTCGCGCCGGGCGAACGGGTGCGGCTGCGGATTATCAATGCCTCGTCGATGACCAATTTTAATTTCCGTATTCCCGGCCTACCCATGACTGTGGTTGCCGCCGATGGTCAGAACGTGCAGCCGGTCGAAACGGACGAGATCCAGATCGCCATTGCCGAAACTTACGATGTGATCGTTACGCCAACAGGCACCGCGCCCTATGGCGTGATTGCCGAGGCGCTGGATCGTTCCGGGCTGGTCCGGGCAACGCTGGCGCCGCAGATCGGTTTGGCCGGTGCGATCCCGGCGCTGCGCGAACGGCCGCTGCTGACCATGCGGGATATGGGCATGGATATGGCGACGATGGATATGGGGCAAAGTGGCGAGATTGATCTTTCCAAGCCGGCTAACGGTTCGATGGCGGGGATGTCGATGAATATGCGCGATCCGGCCAATGCGCCGGGGGTCAAGATGGGCCCGGGTGTGGCAACAATTGCGCCGATGCCGGTTGATCGGCTTGCCGACAGGCCCACCGGGCTGGAAAATGTTGATCACCGGGTGCTGACTTACGCTGAATTGCGCTCGCTCAAACCGAACCCGGACAAACGCAAGCCTAGTCGCAAGATTGATCTTCACCTGACCGCCAATATGGAACGTTATATGTGGTCAATCGACGGCCAAACTATGTCGGACGGCGCGCAGCCAATCCCGTTCCGCCTCGGCGAGCGGGTGCGGGTCAATTTGATCAACGATACGATGATGCCGCACCCGATCCACTTGCATGGCCATTTCTTTGAACTGGTTAGCGGCGATGTCGGCAACCGTCCGCGCAAGCATACGGTCAACGTCTTGCCCGGAGGCAAAGTCGCGTTCGATCTCAGCGCCGATGCTGAGGGGGACTGGGCATTCCACTGCCACATGCTGTTGCACATGCACGCTGGAATGATGCGCGTTGTTACCGTGCGCCGTGAAATGGGTGCGGTATGAACCTGCGGATATTTGCAGGTGCTGCGACTGGCGCACTTGGCTTGGCAATGATCGCCGCTCCCGCCACGGCACAGACGATGGACCATGGCCAGCATGATATGTCAGGCATGGCGGGCATGGGCCACGCGGCGCGACCGACAAAAGCTGGAGAGCCGGAAGCCAAACCCGTCGAGCACGATATGTCAGGCATGGCGGGCATGGACCACGCGGCACCACCAGCAAAGGCCGGAGAGCCGGAAGCCGAACCCGAAGTCGGCAACGCTGCCCCGGCACCAGTCCCCACCGATCACCCCGCCGAGCGCTATTTCCCGGCCAGCCGCATCGAAGCTGCTCGCATGGCTTTAGCGCATGAGGGCGATGTCAAGGTTGGCGGCCTATTCGTCGATCAGCTGGAATACCGCGCGATCAAGGGTGCCGATGGTTATGGCTGGAGGGCGCAGGCCTGGTACGGCGGCGACATCAATCGTTTTGCCGTGACGACTGAGGGCGAAGGTAGCTTTGGCCGGTCGCCCGAGCGGGCGGAAGTTTCAGCCTTGTGGCGTCACGCAGTTGCACCCTATTTCAACTTTGAAGCGGGTGTTCGTCATGATTTTCAGGCGGGCCCGCAGCGCACATATGCTGTCCTCGGGATAGAGGGGCTGGCACCCTATTGGTTTGAGCTGGAAGGCCAGTTGCTCGTCTCCAACAAGGGCGATGTCCACGTGCGGTTGGGGGCAAGTTATGACCTGAGGATCACCAATCGCCTGATCCTGCAACCCGATGTGGAACTGAACACCGCGTTTCAGGACGTGCCGCAGCTCGGCATTGGCGCAGGGTTTGAACGGCTAGAGACCGGAGTGCGGCTGCGCTATCAGATCACGCCCGAGTACGCGCCATATCTGGGCGTACATTGGGAGCGTATGCTAGGCAAGACCGCTCGTCTGGCGCGCGCGGCAGGAGATCGTGCATCGGCGGTTTCGGTAGTGGCAGGGGTGCGTTTTTGGTTTTGACATCTTCATCGTTGAAATCATAGCCCGGGTTATCCAGCGACAGAATCCTTAATAATGGCCGGGCAATAACGAACATAATCGAGAGCAGCGGTAACCTCAAAAGAGGCCTCGATCCCGCGCAGTATTTGCCTCATCCGTGGCTTTTTCTGCCCACCTTGACAACCGACCTCCCGCGCTCATGTTGCTTCAGCGGCTAGGAAATCTGCTAATCGCCGTAATTCTTCGGTCTGCATCTCAATAACTTCAAAAACGCAGCATCGAGCGCGCTGATCTCGCTTAATCAAGCATCCGGTGCCAGTTTGGTAATCTCGGCTGCGACAGTCCCACCCATGCACCAATTTTGACCAAATCGATATTTTAAACCAAAGAAATGACGGACTGCCAGTCTACTGCGAACTTGTCCCCGCCAGCAGTGGCGAGGGCAGGGCGGGCAAACCCTTAGCGCCTGGCTGCATTCCACTCAGCCAGTGCGGCCGAGCGGCGATCCTTAAAGGTCTGTCGGTCGACGAGGTGGCGCTCCAGGTTGCAGTGGTGTCGGACGTTGGCATGAGCTGAGGCGATCTCCTGTAATGACTGCCTTTGTCGGAAGCGAAGT
>JAYVNC010000087.1:0-6290 GCA_043758655.1 Novosphingobium sp. | reverse complement strand
CTAATTGCCGGTTACGGCCGTTTCCGCGATCACAGCTGGACGCCTAACCGCGAACGCTGGGCCGATCTGCGCGAAGGACAGCAGCCCGAAGTGATGATTATTGCCTGCTCAGACAGCCGGGTCGATCCATCGCAGATCTTCGATGTTGATCCCGGCGAGGTTTTCGTCGTGCGTAATGTCGCCGCAATGGTTCCGCCGTTTGAGACAGCGCCGGGGCACCACGGCGTTTCAGCCGCACTTGAATTCGCCGTGCAGGTGCTCAAGGTCAAAGAAATCGTCGTGATGGGTCACGGCATGTGTGGTGGCTGCAAAGCGGCGCTGACTCAGGAGTTGCTGGGAACCGAGCCTGGTGAAGGTGGATTCGTTGCCGATTGGATTGCCTTGCTCGACGAAGCGCGCGAGCCCATCGCGCGCGAGCTTGGCACCACAGGCCGCGCGGCTGAGCGGGCGATGGAACAGGCAGCGGTTAAGGTCAGCCTTGCTAACCTGCGGACGTTCCCCTGTATTCGCCGCAAAGAAGCCACGGGAGAGCTGGCGCTGCGCGGCGCGTTCTTTGCTATCTCTGACGGCGTCCTGCATGTGTTGAACGAGGCGGACGGACAATTCCACCCCGCCGGCTGAGTAACAAAAAGGGCGGCAGTTTACCGCCGCCCTTTTCAGATCTCAATAGTGTTGGCGATCAGCCGCCTTTGGCTTTCTGCCCGGCATAGATTGACCACAATTGCGCGAGCGGCTTGCGAATACCGGTCACCTTGTCAAAATTCGCTTTGGCCTCAGTGAACTTGCCCTGATCGAACTGGGCAATGCCAATGCGCGTGACGGTGCGCTGCGCATCAACCCCGCCTTTTGCCAAGGCCACATTGTACAGGGCTTCAGCCTTGGCGGGCATGCCATAGCTGAGCAAGGCGTCGGCGGTTGCTGCAATCGCTACGCCGGTGGCATTCGGTGCCATGGCGCTCTTCTCAAGCGCAGGCAACGTCGGCTGATCTTCCTTCATCCGAACCGTAGCGTTGGTTTTTGCCTCGGCCACGAACATGTCAGTCGCCCTCAGCTTGCCCGATTTCACGCCCTCATCGAGCACCGAAAGCACTTCAGCCGGCAGGCGGCGCGGATCAGCTGCCTGGATAAATTCGGCATAGTCCGTTGCTTCGGTAAAGCTGTGCGTACGCGCCATAAGCCGCATGAGATCAAGCCGCTCTTGCAGGTCATACTTGGCGACAAGGCGCAGCACGCTGATTGCGCCAGCCCAATTGTCTTTAGTCGGATAGGCTTGGACAAGGCCGTTGCTGAACAAGGCTGCTTTATCCAGAAGCTTGTTCTTATAAGCTAAGCCCAGCCCACGCCGATACCAGTTTTCCACTGCTGGAATTCCGCTGGCGGTTTTCGCATCGATCGCTTTCAGGAGCTGATCGAGCCCAACTGAAGGCTGCCCCTGCGCAATGTAAACCTCGGCCAGCAAAGCTCCAATATCATTTGCGTTATATCCACCATTTATTGAAGCCTGCAAAGCGGCTTGGGCGGCAGGCAAATCATTCGCTTCAAAAGCGATTTGTCCGATGTAGAAATTGTACTTCGGAATATCCGCCGGGTTTGTTTTTCCGCTGTCGATCATCAATTGCAAACCGCGCCGTTGAAGGCTGGTATCCTGCGACAGCGTGCCCATGTCGAGATAGTATCGGCCAGTCTGCAACTTATCGTCGGGGACTGTGGCAGCGGCATTGACTGCGTCCAACATCGTGCGCTCGGCGCTCAGCGTTGCGCGCAGGGCAGCGATGGCGGCTTCGCGCTGGGCCACAGCCGTCTTGCGCGCGGCGGCCTCAGTTGTGGCATTTAGCGCAGCAGTCATCGTGGTTACATTTTGCTCCGCTGCTACAACGTCGGCACGCTTGCGCGCGAGTTCGATTGCTTTCTGATAAGGCGTAGCGGCAACAATGAACGGCTTGGAATAATTCGCCTTGGGCGCAGCCGCTGCGGTCTCTTTTCTCTCTTTCGCCAGAGCAGGCGAGGCGACCATTGCTCCACTTGTTGCAGCCAAAACCGCAAACGAGAATGCGACACGCGACAGATCGCGGGTAAAACGTGATTTCGGGAACATTGGCATTCATCTCCTTCAGTGCTCCCGCCGAAATTTCTTCCTGACGGGCCTAGATCGCACGAACCCGCATTGGCGGGAATTCGTGCCTTTTGCAATGCCGCCCGACTAGAATTGCTCCCGTGAACAGCGATTGAATGAAACGACCCTTTTTTGGTCTGCAATATGTGGAAAAGCGGGGGGTTTGCCCCCACATTGCCCCCTCTACGCTGGCCCTTTAGGCAACACTATCCTAGGGCTCGATGACAGCTTCATAAAACAAAGAAAATGCCCTCGTGAGCGACGATACAGACCTACCTGCAACCCCGCCGCCCGCCGGTGAATATCCACGTATCGACATCGTCGATGAGATGAAGGCCTCGTACCTCGACTATGCGATGAGCGTGATCGTCAGTCGCGCGCTGCCTGATGTGCGCGATGGCCTGAAGCCTGTGCATCGGCGCATCCTTTTCGCCGCGCAAGAAGGCGGCATGGTCGCCGGGCGTCCCTATCGCAAATGCGCGAAGATCGTTGGCGACGTGATGGGTAATTACCACCCACACGGCGATCTGGCGATCTACATGGCGCTGGTCCGCATGGCGCAGGATTGGTCAATGCGGGTGCCGCTGGTCGATGGCCAGGGCAACTTCGGATCGATGGACCCCGATATGCCCGCCTCGATGCGCTACACCGAAGCGCGGCTGGCCAAGGTTGCCAATGCCCTGCTCGATGATCTTGATAAAGACACGGTGGACTTCGCCGACAACTACGATGGTTCGCGCTCCGAACCGACTGTTTTGCCCGCACGGTTCCCCAATCTGCTGGTAAACGGCGCAGGCGGCATCGCGGTGGGCATGGCGACCAATATCCCGCCGCACAATCTGGGTGAGGTTATTGATGGTTGCCTTGCTTTTATTGAGAACCCGGCGATCACCACCGAAGAGCTGATCGAGTTTATCCCGGGGCCTGATTTCCCCACTGCGCCGATCATTCTCGGCTCGCACGGTGCGCGTTCTGCGTACCTCACTGGTCGCGGTTCTATCCTGCAACGCTGCCGCCACGAGATCGAGGACGGCCGGGGTGACCGCCGCTCAATCGTGCTCACGTCAATGCCCTATCAGGTCGGAAAATCCGGTCTGGTCGAAAAGATCGCCGAAGCCGCAAAAGACAAGCGGATCGAAGGCGTTTCGGATATCCGCGACGAATCGAGCCGCCTCGGCGTGCGTGTGGTTATCGACCTGAAGCGCGATGCCACCCCCGAAGTCGTGCTCAACCAGCTGTGGCGCAACACGCCCGCGCAATCGAGTTTTCCAGCGAACATGCTGGCGATCCGCGGCGGTCGACCGGAAACGCTGGCGCTGCGCGATATCATCGCCGCCTTCATAACATTCCGTGAGGAGGTTATCACCCGCCGCACCAAGTATGAGCTGAACAAGGCGCGCGACCGGGCGCACGTTTTGCTCGGGCTGGTGATCGCGGTCACCAATATGGACGAGGTGGTGCGGATTATCCGTGGCGCATCAAACCCCGCCGCCGCCCGGGCCGCACTGCTCGTTCGCGATTGGCCGATTGGCGATATTGCTCAATATATCCGGCTGGTCGAAGCGATTGAGCCCGATGCCGAGCAGTCCGGCGGCACTTACCGACTGTCAGAAGTACAGGTCAAAGCCATCCTTGATCTCCGCCTCCACCGCCTCACCGCGCTGGGCCGCGATGAAATTGGTGACGAGCTTAAGGAACTGGCGCTCGCCATTGAGGAATTCCTCTCGATCCTCGCCAACCGGGCAAAGCTCTATGGTGTGATGCGCGATGAACTGGTTGCCGTGCGCGCCGCATTCGCCACGCCGCGCGTGTCCGAGATCGCTCCCGCATGGGACGGCATCGACGATGAAGACCTGATCGAGCGCGAGGACATGGTGGTTACAGTGACTCTAGATGGCTATATCAAGCGCACTTCGCTCGCTACATTCCGCGCGCAGGCTCGCGGCGGCAAGGGCCGCGCGGGCATGGCAACCAAGCAAGAAGACGCGGTTTCGACCATGTTCGTCACCAGCACACACAATCCGGTGCTGTTTTTCTCAACCGCAGGCAAGGTTTACCGGCTCAAGGTGTGGAAGCTGCCCGAAGGCGGCCCAACGACGCGCGGGCGGCCGATTGTCAACTTGCTTCCGGCGCTCGCTAAAGACGAGACGATTGCCACCGTGCTACCCTTGCCCGAGGATGAAGGCACGTGGGGGGCGCTCAGCGTTTTCTTCGCCACGGCCAAGGGCAATGTCCGCCGCAATTCGATGGATTTGTTCACCAATGTGCCATCGAATGGTAAGTTCGCGATGCGGTTTGAGGACGATTCGGCGGACCGCCTGATTGGCGTCGCGCTGCTAGATCAGAGTGATGATGTGTTGCTCGCCTCACGGTTGGGCAAGGCGATCCGGTTCGCTGGTGATGACGTGCGCGAATTTCAGAGCCGCACCTCAACCGGCGTGCGCGGAATGACGCTGAAGGGCGATGACGAGGTGATCTCGTTGTCGATCCTCCACCGCGTCGGCACCAGCGCCGAGGAGCGCGAGGAATACGTTCGTTTTGCGCCGTGGAAGGCCGAACGCGAGGGCGATCCGGCAATGACCGCCGAACGCTTCGCTGAATTGCATTCGCGTGAACAGTTCATCCTCACGGTTTGCGCCAATGGCTATGGCAAGCTGTCATCCGCCTATGAATACCGCCGCACCGGACGCGGCGGACAGGGGATCACCAACATCGACAACATCGGGCGTAATGGGCCAGTTGTGGCGAGCTTTGCCACCACTCAGGCAGAGCAACTGATGCTGGTAACCGATCAGGCCAAGCTAATCCGGTTGCCGCTGGCATCGCTGCGCGTGATCGGACGTGGAACCTCGGGCGTGCGTCTTTTCAATGTTGCCGATCAGGAGCACATTGTCAGTGCCGTTCGGCTCGCTGAAGAGGAAGTGGTTGAAGTCGATGAGGTGCTTGAGGACGACTCAAATCCCGCCACCGATGATGCGATTGAAAGCTCAGAACCTGACGAACATGAGTGAACACCCTGCAATCGCATGGAAAGTTTTGACCGCGCCGCAGAGGGCGGACATGCTTGAGCGGGGCGTTTTCGCTGGCGCTCCGATCGATCTTGCCGATGGCTACATTCACCTTTCGACCATCGATCAGCTAGCCGGAACCGTTGACAAGCATTTTGCCGGGCAGCGCGAACTCTACCTTGTAAAAGTTGAACTCGCCGCACTCGCTAATGCCATCCGCTGGGAAGAATCGCGTGGTGGCGCGCTGTTCCCGCACATTTATGGTCTGCTGCCAATGAGCGCGGTGTTGGCGCATGGGCCACTGGTGCGGATCGCCAATGGCGGGTTTAATTTGCCGATTAACGCCTAAGGCGAGTTAGGGTCGCCGATAGCTGTAAATTGCGGCACTGGTTGTGATAACCATGGCGATTGCCATGAACACGATGACGGAGATGAAACCGCGTTGCCCGGAATCAAGCACTGTCGCCTTGAAATTCATTCCAAAAATCCCAGCAACTGCGCCAATCATGCCGATTCCGATGGTGATGAATGTGAGGGTTCGCAGCAGGCGGTTGGTGTCCTGTGCAATGCGCGTTGAGTAGAGTTCGAAACTGTTGATCACGGTTTCGCGAACCCGCAGCACATCATCTTCAACGCGTTCAAATGCTGACCGCAGGTGTTCAAAATGCCTTCGATCATCAGCGGCCATTTCGGGCAGAAAATCGGGACGGGTCAGCGCATGAATTACCGTTCGGTAAGCCGCAATCAGTTCGCGCAGACGCGATGCCTGTCGGCGCAAAACCGCCATGACCTGCAAGGTATTGCCCTTTTCGCGCGTCACCAGAACACTTTCCTCAACCCGGTCCACCTCACGGTCAATCATGCCGATATTGCGGTGAAATCGGACGAAGTGCTGTGTCACGAGCGCCGCCGCGAAAGTGGAACCTGAAAGCTTTCCCTTCATCGTCTCACCAACATCGTGTTCAAGGAAATCATTGAAGTTTATGGCATCACCATCACCCATGCTCACCAGCCAATCCTCGCCCACTATGAGGTTCAACGAATGCGAGGTCGCGCTGTTGTGGTCACTCGGCACGGGAACGGTGAAGCAATAGAAATGATCGTGCACTCGAACCGAGAATTCACCGCGCTCCGCCTCGGCCAAGGCATCGCGGACAGGTTTCGGCAAG
>JAYVNC010000086.1:0-6302 GCA_043758655.1 Novosphingobium sp. | reverse complement strand
TTCATGAAAGCGGCATTAAGGGCAGCGGGCATTCGGAGCAAGCGGGTTGCGCTAAGCCCGGCTGCCTCTTATCCGCCCATCCTGTGCAGCGCATCGTGTTCCCATCCACCGAACGTGACCCATGGCGCTGGTGCTTGGCCATCTGCGCGATGTTTCTCATCATCCTGTGGCTGCGCCTGCACATCCCCTCAAAGATCTATTTTGACGAGGTTCACTATGTGAAGGCGGCGAGAATATTGCTGTCAATGGACCATGCAAAGAACCCTGAACACCCGATGGTCGGCAAGGAACTGCTCGCGGCCGGGATTGGGCTGTTCGGTGATACACCGCGCGGTTGGCGAATCATGCCGGCGCTGTTCGGCACGCTCGGATTGTTCGCGTTCTCGCGGATGTTGTGGCTGGCGACCGAGCGGCGACTGGCAACCCTGTTCGGAACCGTTCTGCTGGCGACCGACTTTGCCTGGTTCATCCAGAGCCGCATCGCCATGCTCGATATATTCATGGCGAGCTTTTGCATGTTGGCGCTGTGGCAGGTGGCTGGCGCGGTGAGAAAGCCGGAGCAAGGGCGATGGCGGCTGGCGCTGGCTGGGGTATTTCTCGGGCTGTCGATGGGGTCCAAATGGTCAGTGATTGCACCCGCGATGGTGCCGGGGCTGGCGTTTTTGGCGATCCGGGCGCGGCTATATGGCAAGCGGCTTCTGCTGGCGACGCAAGGCCCGCCGGTGCCGGGGATTGGTTTGCTCGAAGCCGCACTGTGGCTCGGGCTGCTGCCGCTGCTGGTCTATTTCGCCACCTTCGCCCCGACTTGGTTTTATACGCATGGCCCGGCGAGCCCGTGGCATCCAATCGATTACCAGATGTACATGATCCGGCTGCAAGATTCGGTGATCAAGCAGCACCATTATATGACCGTGTGGTGGCAATGGATTATCGATTACCGCGGCGTCTGGTATATGTGGGAGGTGGTCGATGGCGCGCAGCGCGGCGTACTGCTGATCGGCAATCCGGTGTCGATGTGGAGCGGGTTGCTGGCGCTCGCTTGGTGCCTGTGGGCGGGTATCGCCAAGCGCCGTTACGATGCACTGGTCTTCGCGGTTCTCTATCTGGTGTCGATTGGCATGTGGGTGGGCAACGGCAAGCCTGTGCAGTTCTATTACCACTATCTGCTTCCCGGAACCTTCCTGATGGCCTGCCTCGCGCTGGCGCTTGACGACCTGTGGCGGCAGCGCGACAAGCGGCTGCGTTGGCTGGCGATGACGCTGATGGCAACCAACATAGCGGTCTGGGCGTGGTTCCTGCCGATAACCTCAGCAGGCGAACTGGCGGGCAAGCAAAGCTATGTCACGTGGATGTGGCTGCACAGTTGGCGGTGAGCACGTAATCTCCGGTTTGACCGGGGATGACGGGTTAATACTTCCCCCAGACAAACTTGCTCGACAGCGCGAAGTTCCACACCGAACCCAGCACGATGCCGACCACCGCCGCGACGAATTCGTGGAAACCGATCCGTACCAAAGCGGTCGATGCGCCGATGTTGGTCAGCAGGCCCAGCGAGCAGGTGAGGCCAAATTGCGCCCAGCCGCGCAACAATGGCCCGAAGCCGCGCAGGCGCTTGTCCGAATAGGTGAGTTCATTGTTGAGCACGAAGTTAAAGCTCATGGCGATGATCGCGGCCAGGCTATTGGCGACGATGAAGGTCGTCTCCTTGGGCCAGTGGCCATAGACGAATTTCTCGCCAAAAATCGCCTTCTGGATGATCCAAAGCGCGCCCAATTGCACCGCCACGCCCATCGCGCCAACCGTGCCAAATAGCGCGAACCGTGTTGGGATAATCCGTCCGAGCCACTTGTCATAAAGCCCGACAAGGAATTCGAAAACCACCGTCTGATCGAGCTTCGATTCGCCCTCCGCCCGCGCGGCGAAGTTCATTGGCAGTTCTTTGACCCGCAGCGGCTTTTCCACAGTCGCCAGAATATCGAGCAAAATCTTGAAGCCGACGCCTGAAAGCCGGTGCGCGTCAGCCCGCAGCAGATCAGCGTTGAGCATGAAATAACCGCTCATCGGATCAGAAAGCTGAACGCCTGTCACCTTGTTGGCGAGCTTGTTGGCAAAGCCTGAGGCCTTGACCCGGTCTGGCCGCCCCCATTCTTCAGTGCTCGCGCCCTCGGCAAAGCGCGAGGCATAGGCGAGATCGTAATCGCCCGAAGTCACCGCCGCGAGCATCTGTGGGAGCAGTATCGGATCATGCTGGTGATCGGCGTCCATCACCGCAACCACCGGCGCGGCGGTCGAGCACATGCCCTCAATCGCCGCCGATGCCAGCCCCCGCCGCCCGATCCGTTCGATACAGCGCACCCGCGGATCGGTGAGCGACAACCGCCGCGCTTCATCGGACGTTCCATCGGGGCTGTTGTCATCGACGATCACAACTTCCCAGGCGATCCCGGCGAGCGCCGCATCGAGCCGCGCGATCATCGTCGCGATATTCTTGCGCTCGTTATAGGTGGGGAGCACCACCGCGAGCTGAAGATTGGTATCTGTCATCGCCGTCATTTCGCCCGCGCTGTTCAACTTGTCCATGCCTATTAAAGCCGCGCGAGCACGGCGTCGCCGATTGCCCGCGTGGTGTGGCTGCCGCCAAGATCACCGCCGCGAATGCCGTCGGCCAGCGCGTGGGCAACCGCCGCCTCGATCCGGGCAGGTTCGGCTTCCATTCCGAATGAATGGCGCAGCATCATCGCGGCGGAGAGGATCGTCGCCATCGGATTGGCTTTGTCCTGCCCGGCAATGTCGGGCGCGGAGCCGTGGATTGGTTCGTAAAGGCCTTTAGTGCCATCGGCGAGCGAGGCGCTTGCCAGCAAGCCGATGGAGCCAACGCACATCGACGCCTGATCTGAAAGAATATCGCCAAACAGGTTGCCGGTAACGATCACATCAAACGCGCCGGGGTTTTTCACCAGCTGCATTGCGGCGTTGTCGACATACATATGGCTGAGCCCGACATCAGGATATTCGGTTGAAACCTCGATCACCACGTCGCGCCACAGCTGCGAGGTTTCGAGCACATTGGCCTTGTCGACCGAGCACAAAATGCCTTTGCGTCGCTGCGCCGCGCGAAAAGCCACGTGGGCAATTCGGCGCACTTCGTCTTCGGCATAGGACATCATGTCCCAGCCCTGACGGCGGCCATCGGCGAGCACGCGAGTGCCCTTTTCGCCGAAATAAACGTCACCGTTGAGCTCGCGGACGATCAGCAGATCGATGGCGAGCGCAATCTCGCTTTTGAGCGAGGACAGATTTTCAAGCCCTTTGAACACGTTTGCGGGGCGCAGGTTGGCGAACAGGCCGAGTTCCTTGCGCAGGCCCAGGATTGCTTGTTCAGGCCGCAGCGAACGCTCCAGATGGTCGCAGTCAAAATCACCCACCGCGCCGAACAGGACGGCGTCACAAGCGTGGGCGATAGAGAGTGTTTCGGGTGGCAGTGGGTGGCCGTGCTTGCGATAGGCCACGCCGCCAACATCGCCTTCGGTGAGTTCAAGTCCGGGCAGCGAAAGCGCCTCAAGCACCCGCACGGCTTCGCGCGTTACCTCAGGGCCGATGCCGTCACCGGCGAATACCGCAATCTTCATCGAATTCCCCGTATCAACCGATCTTGGCTAGCCGCTCCATCAAAACGGCGCGCGCCCCCATAACATCGGACCCCTTAACACCGGATCGCCGATCAGCAAGGGCGTGGCGCGCGATCTGCGGGCCGAGCCGCGTCAGCATCGCCACAACAACCGGAAAATCGTCCGAATCGGGCAGTGAGGGCACCCCGCCAAAGCCCATTTCGCGCAGCAACAGCGCCTCGTATCCTGCCAGCGCCGCCGCCCAGCCGCGCGCCGACGGGGAGAGAAATATCGCATCGAGCAGCGCCGATAGCGCGAACCACAGTGCAGGATAGGCGTGGCGTTCGGGGAGCACAGAGGCGGTCAGCGTCGTTGCCCAGCCGATGCCTGCCGAAGCCAGCGGTTCGCCCAGCCACGGCCCCGCACTCGCCACCAGTTCGAGCCGCGCCGATGGCAGCTGACTGTCAGATCGCGAGGAAAGCTCCACCTCAACCCGGTTGCCAGGGATCACCACCGGGCGAAGATTGCGCCCGCGCCCGCCCGCCACAAAGCCGCCGACAAGCCCGTGTTGCTCGGTCATTAGCCGGACGATAACCCCGGTTTCTCCATGAGCGCGCGTCGCGCAGACAATGGCAGGGGCGCTAAGCTGGAGCATAGGCGGCGGTGTGGCTTGTGGGGCCGAGGAAGACAAGGGAAGGATTGGTTCGCGCAGAGGCGCAGAGAGGGAGTTGCGCCATGCGCCGCAGGCCCGTGTCAAATCAGCCGTCTGGCTTGCCACAGGTCAAAATTGAAGGGAGGCTTCGCCTAAGGTGCGAACTCTCTGCGCCTTTGCGCCTCTGCGCGAACCCAATTACTTTTTCTTGGCCAGCCCAGCCTCAAGCGCAGCAACCCGCGTATGCAGCGCCTCATTCTCTTCGCGCGCTTTCGCCGCCATGTCTTTCACCGCGTCAAATTCCTCGCGGCTGACGAAATCGAGCCCGCCAAGGCTTTCCTTGAAGCGCTCTTTCGCGGCATCGCGGGCCTCGCGGCCCATTCCGGCCATAGTTCCTACCGCGCTGTTCATCAGCTTGGCGAGATCGGCGAACAGGGGTTTTTCACTTTGCATGAGACTTAGATGGGGGAAACCGCGCCCCGCTTCAAGGGCCGATTTGAATCCGCGTTACCGAGTTTGAAGTCGGGCGTCCGTCGGCATCGGGATTCGCCTGAATAAACTGCCAATTGAGCAGCGTCGCGAACAGGATCCACGCCATATAGGGCAGCAGCAGCATGCCCGCACGTGGCCGCACCCGCCAGAACAGGTAAAGCGTGATTCCCACCGCGACATCGAGCGCAACGATCACCATCAGCGCGCGGTGCATCTGGTGCATGCCGAAGAACACCGGCGACCACGCCATGTTGATGACCAGCTGAACGCCAAACATCGCCAGCGCCAAACCCCGCCCCGGAGCCCCGCGCGCCGCCGCGATCAACGCCGCAGCTAGACCCATCATCACAAAGAGCACGGTCCAGACGATGCCGAAGGTGGCGGGCGGCGGGAATGTTGCGGGCTTGGTCAGCCCCCTGAACCACAAGGAGTTCGCATTGCCGAGAGTCGCCGAAAACAGCCCGAGCACCAGTACCAGCGGCACAAACAGTAGCGCCCAGCGCAGAAAAGATGCCCGCAATTGCCCGGGCGAGGCGATCATGCTCATTGTTGCGGCGACCTTGTGATTCGGATTTCTTTTATTGCGGAGGATATTGGCGGGATGGAGCAAGGAACGCAACTGGAGGTGATTTCCGCCCCCTACCGCAGCAATGTAGGTTGACATGCACTATATAATGTGCGTTTATGCAGGGGCAGTCGGTCCGGCTGAGCACTGAAGATTCGGCTTCAACCGAACCTTCGAAATTGTAGCACAAGGTAAACCGCCATGACTCATGATAAGTTACACTCGCATCGGAGACGACAATGCCCCCCAACAGCCGCGAGCCCGAATTCGAAGGGCTAACCTACTTCACTGACTTCATCCGGCTTTTAGACGAAAAATACGCCCCTGCTTCGGTCGATAGCGTATTGGAAGACATCGAATTCGTGCGCAACTTTACCCCTGCCAGGGCCAAACTTGAACGGCGCGGCGGTGTGTTCATTTTGAAATCGCCTATCGGTCGCGGCCATTTCGCACTGATTGAGCTTGAATTCGATGTGAACGGAGTCTTGCAGCCTGTGATGGGGGGAATATTGCGGAACTGAACTATGCCAACCAATGCTTTGCGCAAACCTCATGCCGACACACCAGAAGCGGTGGATTTCGACCAATTCCTTGCTGATCGCGGCAATCTCGGAAAAGTTAAAGCCGCTGTTGATAAGCGCGTTGTCGCTTACATGCTTGATGAGCGGCGCAAAGAGTGCCGTCTTTCGAAGGCCGAACTGGCCCGCACAATTGGCACGAGCCGAACCCAGATCGATCGTGTGCTTGATCCCAAAAGCCAGAATATAACACTTGAAACGTTGAACCGGGTTGCCGAAGCGCTGGGCAAACGCATTCATTTTGAACTGGTAGATTGAGGCTAACCTCGCCGCGCCGAAATCAGGAATTCGACATTACCCTCAGGTCCCTTGATCGGGCTTTCGGTGATCCCCTGCACCTGCCAGCCTTGTGCTTCGAGCCACGAATGCACCTCTGCGCAAACGCGCGCGTGCAGCGCGGGATCGCG
>JAYVNC010000085.1:0-6349 GCA_043758655.1 Novosphingobium sp. | reverse complement strand
GCCGCTGCTGGTGCGCACCGATGGCCGAATTGAGGCCGCACCAAAGCTCGCGGGCTGGCTCGGCTTGGATGCCGTGCCGCAGTTCCTCACCGAGCTTTCGCAGGATGATCGCGGGTTTCCGCCCGATCAGCTCGCGGCGCTTAACGCTGCGGTTTTGCGCACGCAGAAAACGGGCGCGCCGTTCCGCATGGTGGCGACGCCGCAGGGATCGAAGCGCAGCTTGGCCTTGCGCGGGCACCTGTCAGACCCTCAGGTTTCGCCCGGCGGCGCGGCAATGGTGTGGATTTTTGACTTCTCCGACAGCGAGAGCGAACTGGTGCAGCTTCGCGGTGAGGCTTCGCGGGCGAAGGAAGATTTCGCCGCATTGGTGGGCCTGATCGAAGCCGCGCCGATGCCGATGTGGTTCCGCTCGCCCGAAGGCAAGATGCGTCTGGTCAATCAGGCCTATGTCGCCGCGGTTGCTGGTGAGAGCGCCGATGCCGTGGTCGAAGCAGGGACTGAACTAATCGAGAAGGTCGAGGGCCTCAGCGCCCCGCACATCGCCCGGCAGGCGTTTGATCGCCAGCGCCCGATCGAGCGCATGGTCGCCGCGACGATAAGTGGACAGCGGCGGATGCTGCGCGTTTCGGACCTGCCGCTGGGGCAAGAGGGCGTCGCTGGATACGCCGAAGACGTTGAAGATATGGAAGAATTGGCGCGCACGCTTCGTGCGTTCCGCGATTCGCAGCGTTCCATGCTCGATCAGCTTTCCGCCGGGGTCGCGCAATTCGATGCCAAGCACGGGTTGACCTTCGCCAACCAGCCGTTCCAGCGGATCTTCGCGCTCAAGCCCGCGATCATGTTTGATCCGCCAAGCTTTGAGCGCCTGCTCGATATGGCGCGCGATGCCGGGCGCATTCCCGAAGCGCGCGATTTCCCGGCATGGCGGCGAGAGAAAGCGGGCTGGTTCGTCTCGAGCGAGACGCAAGAGGAGGCTTGGCCGCTGTCTGACGGTACGCACCTTCGCGTCGTCGCGCACCCAATGCCCGATGGCTCGCTGCTGATGATCGCCGAGGACCGCACTGAGCAATTGAAGCTTTCTTCCGCGCGTGACACGCTGCTGCGCACCCGCACCGCGACGTTTGACAGCCTGTTCGAATCGGTCGCGGTGTTCCAGCCGGATGGCCGAATGCAGCAATGGAACCGGCGGTTTGCCGCCGATTGGGGCCTTGATGCCGAATTCCTCGATACCCATCCCAAGGTTGAATCGTTGCTCGAACGCATCGGCGCGCGGCTGAAAAAACCGGCGCAAGCCAAGAGCGTGGGTGAGGTGGTCCGCGCCGCGACGCTTGATAGAAAGCAGACCGGCGGGCGGGTGGCGCTCGCCGATGGCCGCACGCTCGAATTTGCCGGGGTGCCGCTGCCCGATGGCAACGGGCTACTGACCGTACTTGACATTACCGACAGCCAGAAGGCCGAAGAGGCCTTGCGCGAACGCAATGTCGCGCTGCTTGAGGCCGATGCGATGAAGACGCGTTTCCTCGCCTCAATGTCCTACGAATTTCGCAATCCGCTCAATGCCATCGGCGGTTTTGCCGAACTGCTGGGGGCCGGACTTGGGGGTGAACTCAACCCGGCGGGTGCCGAATATGTGCAGGATATTCTCACTTCGGTTGGGCGACTGGGAGAGCAGATTGAGACAGTGCTGGATCTGTCGCAGAGCGAGGCGGGGATGCTGCCGCTCGCCGCTGACACGATTGAATTGCTGCCGTTCATCACTGCGCTGGTCGATGAACGCAGCGGCAAAATCAAGGCGGGCGAAATCACGCTCGATCTGCGCGGAAATAAGCGCGCGGGGACAACCACTGGCGATACCCGGCGGCTGGGCAGGGCGCTCGGCCATCTGCTCGATAATGCGCTGGCCGCCACCCCGCGCGGCGGGCGGGTGCTGGTCGAACTTTCGCGGCTGAAAAACGGCAAGGCGCGGGTGGTGATTTCGGATAACGGCCCCGGCATGGATGCCACCGCTCTCGCCCGCGCGCTCGGCGGGGTGAAAGTCGGGCCGGCGGGCGCGACTCTGGAGCGGCGGCAAGGCCTCGGCCTGCCGCTCGCGCGCCAGTTGATCGATGCCCACCGCGGGACGTTCGAACTGCTGTCCGAGCCGGGGCAAGGCACCGCCGCCATTGTCGAGCTGCCATGAGGGTGGAGTTACCCGATCTGTCAGCGATGCAAATGCTTGGCAACCGCATTGCAGTGGCGTTGCAAATTGGCGACGTTGTGGCGCTTTCCGGCGGGCTGGGGGCGGGCAAAACCACGCTGGCAAGAGGGGTTATCAGCGCTTTGGGCTATGCGGGGGAGGTGCCGTCACCCAGCTTTGCGATCATCGAAACCTACGATCCCCCCGCCGTCACCCTGCCGCTGGTTCACGCCGATTTTTACCGTTTGAAGCGCGTGCAAGAGGCGGAAGAAATCGGCCTCGATGATTACCGCGAAGGTGCGGTATTGCTTGCCGAATGGCCCGAAAACGCGGGCGGATTTGGCCATGAACCCGGCTGCCTTTCCATCCTGCTCGAAACTGCCGGGTCGGGGCGAATTGCCACTGTAACCGAGGGGAAAGATTGGCTAGGGCGGGGGGCATGGATGTGAACCTGCCCGATGGCATCGCTGCCTTTCTAACAGCCGCTGGTTGGCCCAATGCCGAGGTCGAGCCGCTGGCGGGCGATGCCTCGTTCCGCCGCTATTTCCGTGTATCCATTGGCGAAAAATCAGCAATGCTGATGCACGCCCCGCCGCCCGATGAAGACCCCGCACCATTCCTGCGCGCCGCGCGCTGGCTCGATGAAAACGGCATGCGCGCCCCGCATGTTATTCACTCGATTCCTGAAAAGGGTTGGGTGCTGCTCGAAGATTTGGGCAATGTGCGGATGCGCGAATATGTCGATGAATGGCCGGCTGACGAGCATGAGGTTTATTCCTCTGCGATTCTGGCCTTGCAGCAGCTGCATCGCCTGCCTCCGGGACCATTCAACGATTATATCCTCACCGAATATCAGCGCGAGGCGCGGCTATTTGTTGACTGGTACGTGCCCGCGCGCGGGCTATATGTGGATGGCCGGACGTGGTCCGCAGCGTGGGATGAAGCGCTCGCGCCGATGATTCCGCGCCAACGTCCGGGGGTTACAGTTTTGCGCGATTATCACGCCGAAAACATCATGTTACTCGGTGGTCTTCACAAACAAGGTTTGCTGGATTTTCAGGATGCGCTGATCGGCCATCCGGCTTACGATTTGGTGTCATTGCTTCAGGATGCCCGCCGCGATGTTTCGCCCGCGCTTGAGGCGGAAATGATTGATCTTTATTGGGGCGACCAGCCGGGTAAAAAGGATTTCCTCGCCGATTATGCCCGCCTCGGCGCGCAACGCAATGCCAAGATCGTCGGCATTTTCGTCCGTCTGTCAAAGCGCGATGGCAAGGGCCGGTACCTCTCGATGATTCCGCGCGTTTGGGCGGCGATGGAGCGTGATCTTGCTCATCCGGCGCTGGCTCCCGTCGCGCGATGGTTCGATGCCAACATTCCGGCCGAACTGCGCGCCGCAAATGGCGGTGACTGGCCTCAGTGACAACCCACAAACTCGCCTCAGACACAGCGATGGTGATGGCCGCCGGGCTGGGCAAACGTATGCGTCCGCTCACCGTGAGCCGTCCAAAGCCGTTGGTGAAAGTTAGCGGCAAGGCGCTGATAGATTACAGTCTCGACCGGCTGGTGGATGCCGGGGTGGCCAAAGCGGTAATCAATGTCCACTATTTGCCTGAACATCTTGAAGCGCACTTAAGCCAATACAATGGCTTGCAGACGATAGTTTCGGATGAACGCGAACTTCTGCTTGAAACCGGCGGCGGCATGGTCAAGGCGCAAAGCCTTTTGCCCGATCCGTTCTTCTGCGTGAACAGCGACAATATTTGGCTCGATGGCCCGCGCAATGCCTTCGCAGAACTGAGCCGCGTCTGGGACCCGGCAGAAATGGATGCGATGCTGCTGCTGGTGCGCCATCCAGCCGCATCGAACTACACCGGCAAGGGCGATTTCAACCTTGATGCGCTGGGCCGCATAACCCGCCGTCGCGCTGGACGCATCGCGCCCTATATTTACAGCGGTATCCAGCTGGTTTCGCACCGCCTGCTCCGCGATCCGCCCGACGGTCCATTTTCAACCAACGTTCTGTGGTCACGCGCGATTGAAGAAGGCCGCCTTCACGGCTGCGTCCACACCGGAACATGGTTTGAAGTCGGCGATCCGGGGGCCATCGCACCCACCGAAGCGGCGCTTGCGGGTGGCTGAGGCCCGCTTCCCAGCCGTCTATTCCATCGCCGCGCACCGGGGGTTTGCAGATGCGCTCGTCGCTGGATTGGGCCCGCGTTATAGCGAAAAGGATGTCGGTCTTGCCCGATTGACGCTGCTGCTGCCTAGCCAACGCGCCGCGCGCACGATCACCGAAGCATTCGTGCGGCTTTCGGGCGCGGGGCTGCTGCTGCCACGCATGGTGGTGGTCGGCGATCTTGATCTGGATGAAACGCTGGGGCCGCTGCTCGATCCGCTCGGCGCAGGAGCAGAAATCCCTCCCGCCGCCGATCCGACGCGGCGATGGCTGAGATTGGCGGCTATTCTCGCGCAGGTGCTCGGTGACAAGGCACCAAAGGGCGCAGCGCTGCTGCGGCAGGCCTTCGATATTGGCCGAACGATGGACCGTCTGCTGGTCGAAGGCATTACGCCGCATGATCTGGTGACGGGACGAGCGCCGGAAGTTGTGGGGGAGCTTGCCCATCACTGGCAGAAAAGTATTGTCACATTCGCCACGGTGCAGGCCCATTGGATTGCCGAATGTGAGGCCAAGGGCGAGGTTGATCCCCCCGCGCGGCGCAACATGCTGTTTGAACACGCGGCGCGGCGTTGGACGGAAAACCCGCCCGCCAATCCGATTGTCGCCGCTGGCGTAACGAGTGCATCGCCCGCGCTGGCCAAGCTGCTGCGCTGCGTTTCTGAACTGCCGCGCGGTGCGGTGATCCTTCCCGATCTCGATTTGGCGCTCGATGAAGAAGTTTGGCAAGCATTGGGTCGGGCCGGAATTGCCGACGACAAAGACGGCGCACCTTTTGGTCGTGGCGATGCCTTCACCCATCCGCAATATCACCTGAAACTGCTGCTGGGCCGGATGGGAATTGCCCGCGACGAGGTGCAGCCTTGGCACCGCGCTGGGCTTTCACCTGCGCCGCCTGAGCGCAGCAGGGCGATTTCCAACCTGTTCCTACCGCCCAAGGCAAGCGCGCGCTGGGTTTCGCTGGTTGCCGGGCAGCGGCGGCTTTCGGGCGTTCGGCTGATCGAATCATCGCATCCGGGCGAGGAATCGCAGGCCATCGCGCTGACAATTCGGGAAGCGCTGGCGGTGCCGGAAAAGCGCGTTGCCCTGCTGACGCCTGACCGCGAACTGGCGGCGCGGGTGATCGCCCAGCTTGAACGCTGGGGGATTGAGGCGGATGATTCGGCAGGCGAACCGCTGCCGCAAACCGCTGCGGGGCGTCTGTTTCTGATGCTGGCAGAGGTTGCGGCTAGTCAGGCCGCGCCGGTGCCGCTGCTTTCGCTTTTGGGGCATCCCTATGCTGGTGAGGCGTTCGGGCGGGCGGATTGGCTTGGCCATGTGCGGGTGCTTGACCTTGCCCTGCGCGGACCGCGCCCTGCGCCGGGACTCGCGCCTTTGCGGGCAATTGCCGCGCGCTTGGAGGAGAAGCATAAAGGCATCGCGGATTGGTGGGAGGTGGCCGAAGGCCTGCTCGCGCCGCTGTTCGTTCTGGGCGAAGAATCGCGCCTCGATGATGCGCTAAGCGCGCTTGCCAATGCCGCCGAAGCGATCAGTGGCGGCAAGGTTTGGGGCGGGGCTGATGGCCGTGCGCTCGCGGGTTTCGTTGAAGATTTGCGCGGTGCCGCCGCCACCGTGGAAACGCGTATCGACGCTGATAGCCTCGCCACAATGCTGCGCGATACGCTGGACCGGATTGCCGTGCGGCCGCCGTGGGGCGGGCACCCGCGCCTCGCCATTTATGGCCTGATTGAGGCGCGGATGAGCCGGGCTGATCTGGTGATTTGCGGCGGGATGACCGAGGGCACCTGGCCCGCCGCGCCCGCGCCTGAGCCTTTGCTCGCCCCCGCCGTGCTGCGCGCGCTGGGGGTTCCCGATGGTGATTTCCGCATCGGCCTTTCCGCGCACGATCTCGCCGCTGCTCTGGGCGCGCCCGAAGTTGTGCTCAGCCATGCCAAGCGCGATGCTTCGGGCCCGGCGATCCCATCGCGGTTCGTGCTGCGCGTGCGAGCAATGCT
>JAYVNC010000084.1:0-6353 GCA_043758655.1 Novosphingobium sp. | reverse complement strand
GCAACAGCAATGCCAGCAACAACAACCGACGGACCGCAGGCGGTTCATCCATTCAAATTCGCAATCTCGATACACTGGTGCTGATCAACGGCCGACGGATTGCGCCAAGTGCGATCTCGGGGGTCAACGGCAAGGTTTTCGTTAACGTTTCTGAGATTCCGCCAGATGCCATCGATCACGTCGAAGTGCTCACCGATGGCGCATCGGCGATCTATGGTTCGGAGGCGATTGGCGGGGTGGTCAATATCATCCTCAAGTCAAATTATCAGGGCGGTCAGGTCAACGTCCGATATGGTGGTGCAAAGGGCTACAACGAGCGCAGCGCCGGGCTTACATATGGCGTCAACCTTGGTGAGCGAACCAATATCACCGTGTCTGCCAGTTATTCGAAATCTGATCCGCTCTACCAGAACCAGCGGGCGTTCTCGTCGCCGTTCTATTCGACCGGAACTGCGGTGCCCGGGGCGGTTGGCGGCAGCTACTTTCTTGCTGCGGGTGTGACCACCCCGACGACGGGCAACACTGCCCCGGCGAGTGATCCGCAATATATCAATGCCGGAGCCACCACTCCGACAGCGCCGGGCACAGGCATCGGAGGAACTTATGATCTTTCGCAGTTCAACACGCTGCTTCTTCAGCAGCAGCAGAAGGCGGTTAGCCTGAGCTTCAACAGCGATCTGTCCGGCAATCGTTCGGTCGAGCTGTTTGGCGATTTTGAATTCGCGCGCAACGATAACTTCACCCGGTTCATTCCGGTGACGCTTGGGGTGACGATTCCAAACACCTCGCCGATTAACCCGTTCAACTTGGCTGCGGGCGGCACTGCAACAACCTTCGGCAGCACGACCAATCCCCCCACTTACACCACCCGCGAAGACAGCTTCCGCGCCACTGCGGGCCTTCGGGGGACACTGGATGCGCTCGGCAGGGCTGGCGGTTGGGAACTGGCCTATACCCACAGCGAGAACACCATCGACCAAACGATTGCCAACATCATCTATAAGCCGAACCTGCCTGCCGCTGTCAGCGGCGGCTATAATTCAGCCTGCGTTTTGACGCCCGGCGGAGCTTTCAGCCTGATCACGCCGATCGCTGGCGGCGCGGCAATTTGTCAGCCGGTGCTCGACCCGTTCTCGCGCAGCACGGCGGTTAATCCGGCGGCTTTGGCTAATGTCCTGACCAAGGAACTGATCCATGGCCGCAGCGCGATTGACACCGTTGACGGTAAGCTAACTGGATCGCTGTTCGAACTGCCCGGCGGCAGGATTGACTTTGCCGTGGGTGCATCGTGGCGGCGCGAAGCCATCTCGGGAACGACTGACCCCGTCAATTATGTGCATGTTGGCGGCGTCATCACCGGCGCGGTGCAGAGCTTAACGCAAGGCGGCCTGAATGCCGATCCATTCTCAGGATCGCGCACGGTGACCGCGCAATTCGCCGAGGTGCGCATTCCTTTGACCAGCGACAAAAACGATGTCGGCGGGTTCTATAACTTCGACATTGTTGCCGCTGTCCGCCACGAACACTATAGCGGCATTGGCGATTCCACGGTGCCGAAAATCGGATTTCGCTGGCAGCCAGTTGCCCGCCAGATTACTATTCGCGGCTCCTATGCCAAATCATTCACTGCGCCATCGCTCTATGCGCTCGCTGGGCCGATCAACTTCCGGACATCGACCGGGCCGATTGGCAATTCGGGCATTGCCGGGGCGCTGAACTACACCTTCAATGCTGAGGACGGGAACAACCCCAATGTCAAACCCGCAAAATCGACCTCTTGGAATTTTGGCATCGTCCTAAAGCCTGATTTCGCCCCCGGCCTCAAAATCGATGCTGAGTTCAACAGCGTGAAGGTCAACGGCCTGCCCGGCGGCATCGGCTTCAACAACATCATCAGCGATGTGAACCTCAATGGCTCTGGCTCGATATTCTATAGCAACATTGCTTTGGGCGGTTTCCCTGGTCTCGGCGGCAGCAACGCCTCCTTCGCCGCACCGGGAGCGGTAGCAACCTATGTTACCAACATCGCCAATGCCACTGCACCCAGTACTTTTGGCAACCTGTATATCGTTGATCGGTTCACCAATCTGGGCATCACCACCTCGAAAAGCCTGAACTTCACCACCACTTATGAAATCAACCTTGGCAGCGCAGGCACGCTGAGCTTGGCGAATAATGCGGCAGTACTGATCAGCTTCAAGAACCAGGCGCTGCCGATCACCGGAACGACAATTGCGCCATCGCAGGTCGCCTATGAATTTGCCGGGTTCACTACACAGGGTGGCGGCGCTCAGGGGACATTGCCCAAGTTGCGCATGTACACATCAATAGACTGGACCATGGACCAGTGGAGCTTTGGCGTGGCCAATACTTACATCTCGGCGGTGTCGGACATCGGCGCGGGAGGAGCGGGTTTTTACGTTCCCTTTAACGCCGCCAATCCGCAATATATCATCGGACGCGTGAACTCATACTCCTCTTGGGATCTTCGGGCGGGATGGAACTCGAACAAGGATGGCAAAGGCGTCGGCATCAAGCTGAGCGCTGGCATCAACAATCTGTTCGATCAGTTGCCGCCGGTATCGAGCAACATCAACCCTGCCGCCGGAGCCAATTCCGGCGCAACCGCTTGGCGCGCCGAGAACAACACCGACGTATCCACCTATGGAGCTATTGGCCGATTGTTCTATATTACAGCAGCGGTAAGTTTCTGACGCCAAGACCGGGGCGTCTCCGAAGGACGCCCCTTGGCCAAGCGAAGAAACTTGCGCTGTTGGTCCCGCCAATCAGCAACATGGGCATAACTTTGATCGCATGGGCGGATTACGCGCAACATCGGTTCCTACTTAGTTATTTTCCATGCAAGGTTCGTGACAGGTTGCACGCCCATCGGCGTCGCGACACGCAATAAAAAACAAAATATTCTGGGAGGATACCATGAACTACCTAGCTTCGACTCCGTCGACTGCGCGCCTGTGCATCAGATTGCTGCTAAGCAGCGCAATGATTTTCGTGCCGATCAGCGCCGCCCTCGCCCAGACGGCGACGCCGCCTTCGGCAACAGCGGCCGAGGAGCCTCAAGCTGAAGCAATTGTCGTCACCGGTTCGCGCATCACCCGGGTGGATTTCAAGGCCGAGAGCGCAATCTCCACGATTTCCAGCGCCTCGATTGCCGCCGCAGGGCAACCTTCGCTTGATCGGGTAATCGGCCAGATGCCGCAGTTCGGAGCCGCACAGGGTGCAGCCGAAGTTGGCGATGTGCAGGGCGGGGTCGGCTTTGGTGGCGGGGCATCTTACAGCAACTTGCGCGGGATTGGCCGCAACCGTTCGCTCGTGCTGATGGATGGCCGCCGCCTGATGCCTTCAACCCCCGATGGCTCGATCGATCTCAACACTATCCCGATGGCGATGATTGATAGCATCGAGGTTATCACCGGCGGGGCATCGGCAGCCTATGGCTCAGACGCGATTGCCGGGGTCGCCAATTTCAAGCTCAAGCAGAATTTTTCCGGTATCGAGGTGAAGGCCGATTATGGTGCCTCCACCAAAGGCGACGGCCAGACCTTTCAGGTCAGCGGCGTCGTTGGCGGTAAGTTCGACAACGGCAAGGGCCACATTGTGTTAGCCATGGAATATGGCCACCGCCAAGCAGTAGCAGGATCGGCGCGGCCGTTCTTTACTCAGTCGACGGTGCGGTTCCTTAACCGTCAGCCCGAAGGGGCGATCTTTAGCGGCGGCTGGGGACCAGCTGGAACGCCAAACCCAAGCGTAGCCGTGCTCAATGGCATTCTTGCCGGTTATCCTGGCACAACACCGGTTACCTCAGTCGGTGATATCGGCGTAAACACCGATGGCACTATATTTACATCGCGCGCCGGTGCCAACTGCGCGCAGAATTACCGGGGCTTGGGCTCCGTGCTCGGATCAGTCATTGCTGCTGGCGGAGGAGTCCCCGGTTGCACCCAGGCTGGTGTCATCCTCGGCAATTATTTTTCGGTTCAGGTGCCGCTGGCAAAATATAACGTTTTCGCCAAGGCGGACTATGCGCTGAGCGACCACGTTACTGCCTATGCCCAGTTCAATTTTTCTGAATCAAAGGCGTCTGACACTACCGGCCCGGGAAGCACGAAGCAGGCCTATAGCTCACCCATCGAACTCGCCATTCCGGTCAGTAATCCGTTTGTTCAGGGCAATGCCAACCTTCTGGCCCTGGTAAATTCGTCTTATGGCGGAACCGCGCCGTCAACCGCGATCATTAAAGAGTCTAAGATCATGTTCGGCTGGGGCAGCCGTTTCGAATCATTCAAATACAATGTCTGGCAAGCGCTGCTCGGGCTCAAAGGTGACATCCCCGGTACGAAGTTGACCTTCGATGTCTATGGATCGATTGGCCGGAGCAACTATACCAGCAGGGCCACCGGTGACGTCAGCATTTCGGCGATCAACAACGTTCTGGCCAATGAGACGCTGACCACCGGGCCCGGAGGCTGTATCTACAATCCCTTCGGCCAGCAGCCGGTTAGCGCGGCTTGCCTCGCCTATGCGGGGCGCAGTGAAAATACGACCAACGAGATGACATCAAAGAACGTTGAGGCTACTATTCAAGGGCCGCTATTTGCCTTGCCCGGCGGGGCCGCAAGATTTGCGCTGGGTGCCGATTACCGCGAAACCAATTACAATTATCAGCCCGATTCAACGTTCGTCACGGGCGATTCGCTGGCATTTGGCGTGACCACGCCTTCGGCGGGTTCGCAGAACGTCAAGGAAGTGTTTGGTGAGCTGTTGCTGCCGATCTTATCAGATCAGCCGTTCGCTCAGGATCTTTCTGTCGATCTTGGCTATCGCTATTCAAAGTACAATACCTTTGCCGGCAAGCACACATGGAAGGCTGATCTGAGCTGGGAGCCAATCAAAGAGCTGCGCTTCCGGGGTGGTTATTCGGTCGCTATCCGCGCGCCGAGCCTTGCTGATCTTTACAACGGCCTGTCCGTTAACAACCTTGGCATCAGTGGCGGCGACCCTTGCAACGCCACCGGCACTTTCCGCACCGGCGCAAACGCCACACAGGTTCAGGCGCTGTGTGCTGCCCAGTCACCCGCCGCAGGGGCGGCTGGGTTTTCCGGAACATCGACCCCGCCTATCCAGACTGGCGGCAATAGCCTGCTCCAGCCTGAGCGGGCCAAAACCTGGACGGTGGGCGCTGTTCTATCGCCCTTTGCTGGCTTCCACCTATCAGTCGACTATTACAATATCGACATAACCGGCGCGATTTCTTCGCTGGGGTCAGGCCAGATCATTGCCGGTTGCTATGGCGCAGCACTTAACCCGACGTTTTCCGTCACCAATGCCTTCTGTCAGCGCATTAAGCGGGACGCGGGCGGCGGCAGCATCACGCTGCTCACTTCGGGCTTGTTCAACTACAACAGCATAAAGCTGGATGGTGTCGATGCACAGATTGACTATCAGTTCGGGCTGGATTCGCTGGGCATGGGGTCCAATTCGGGCCGACTGCAAATTGGCTCGGTGGTTTCCTACCTCAGCCGCTATGATGTCACTGACGCCTTGGGCAACGCCGCAAGATACGCCGGCAAAGTAACCGGCGGACTTGTTACGAGCGACAATGAATCGTTGTACTCGCACCCCACATGGAAGGCGAACTCCACGCTTGGCTATAGCAATGGCGGCTTCAGCGCCGCACTGCATTGGCGCTATATCGGCGGCATGATCGAACTTGAGGCACCGAACCTTCCAATCTCCTCGTTCAGCTATTTCGATATTGAGGCGCACTACAAGATCAACGATAACTTCACACTGAGCGTCGGGGTAAACAACCTCACCAACAAGGCTCCGCCCTTCATCGGCACCCTCGATCTGCGCACTGATGCGGCGACCTACGACGTAATCGGCCGGACCTGGCACGCATCGATCAAGGCGAAGTTTTAAGCAGTCGGCTGTTCGCAGACGAGCGTCACTTCGATCGAAAATTCTTTGGTTTGGTCGAGGTCAGCCCACGAATCCTGATATAGTCAAACGTCCTGACGTTTGCGATGTAATGACGGGGATGTCGGCGATGCTTGGTCAGACAGTATTCTGACGAGCGCCCGTAGAGCAAAACACAGAAGCACTCACGCGGGAACTGGCCGGTTAAACGTGACTGGCTTTTCTGACTGTTGCAGAAGCCAGTTATGCAAAACTGTAATGACTTGAAAAGCCACCACGCCATTTTCAGCCTCGCCGACCCAAGGGATCCAGAAGACCGCTTAGGCCATCGAGAAATGCTCCGTTGCGCCGTGGACCTCACGAAGATTGCGGTGCGAAGAGTCAAGCCATGACGCCGCCGGAATTAATAACCG
>JAYVNC010000083.1:0-1981 GCA_043758655.1 Novosphingobium sp. | reverse complement strand
GGCACGTTTCAGCCTGAACTTGATGGCGTACGCAATCACTATGGTATCGTCCGCCAGCTTGGCAGCTTCAACCTGCTGTGGGCGGTTTTCCACGAATGGATTGGCATCGCGAAGGACGTGTGGTCAGCCCCATGGGGAAGCAAATTTGGCTATGTCTGGCGCGCGCCCGGCTGGACGCATGACGGCAGCCGCGACACCAGCGACATGATCCGCGATCGGTGGCATGAAAGCCAGCAAGCCCGGGAAACGCTTTGATTCGCCGGGCAGCGGAGCGGGCATGGATAGTTTCGACATTATCGTCATAGGCGGCGGCAGTGGTGGCTGCGCGGCTGCGGCGCGGCTGGCTGAGGACCCGGGGCTGAGTGTGTGCCTGGTCGAAGCCGGCGGCGATAATGATACGATGGCGGTGAAGACGCCGGGGATGCTCGCACTCAATCTGCGCAAGGGCAAAGCCAACTGGGGTTTTGACACGGTGCCGCAAAAGGGCCTCGGCGGGCGCAAGGGCTATCAGCCGCGGGGCAAGGGGCTCGGCGGATCGAGCGCGATCAATGCCATGCTCTATCTGCGCGGCAACGCTTTGGATTATGACAACTGGGCGGCCTCGGGCTGTACCGGTTGGGCGTGGGATGATGTTCTGCCGTGGTTCCGCCGGGCGGAGGCGAATGAGCGCGGGGAAAGCGATTTCCACGGCGGTTCCGGCCCGCTTTCTGTCACCGATCAGCATTGGCCCAATCCAGCCAGCATAGCGTTTATTGAGGCAGCGCAAAGCCTACAACACAGCGCCAATGCTGATTTTAACGGCGCAGCGCAGGATGGCTTCGGCCTGTTTCAGGTAACGCAGAAGGCGGGCGAACGCTGGTCTGCGTCGCGCGCCTTTCTTACCCCAAAACCCAATCTGTCAGTGCGGACCGGGGTGTGCGCCGAAAATATCGTTATCGAAAATCGCCGCGCCACCGGGGTGCGGATTACCGCGAATGGCAAAACCGAAATGCTGCGCGCGCGCGGGGGCGTGGTGCTTTCAGGCGGCGCTTTCGCCAGCCCCCAACTGCTGATGCTTTCAGGCGTGGGGCCGGGCGCGCAGTTGCAGCAGCATGGCATTTCGGTGGTGCATGGTAGCGCCGAAGTGGGTGAGGGCCTTCAGGATCACATCGACTTTGTCGGCAGCTGGATGACACGGTCGCGCGATCCCATCGGCTTCACCTTTGGCGGTGCGCTGACGATGCTGCGCGCCTTTGCCGAATACCGCCGCCACCGTTCGGGTATGATGACCAGCCCGATGGCCGAGGCGGGCGGCTTCTGGCGCACCCGCGCCGACCTCCCCGCGCCCGATGTCCAGTTCCACTTCGTCCCCGCCGTGCTTGAAGATCACGGGCGAAAGCTGGTCTGGGGTTACGGCATTTCGTGCCACGCGTGTGTGCTGCGCCCGGAAAGCCGCGGGACCGTGCGGCTGGCTTCAGCGAACGCTAGTGATGCACCGCTGATCGATCCCAACTATCTCGATGATCCGCGCGATATGGCCGTGCTGCGCACCGGCGTGCGGCAGATGCACCGCATCATCGCCGCGCCCGCGCTTGCGCACCTCGGCCTGAGTGATCGCTATCCCGTCGACCTGAACGATGATGCCGCGCTCGATGCGCTGATCCGCAGCCGTGCCGATACCATCTATCACCCGGTCGGCACCTGCCGGATGGGCGGCGATGCCGCCAGCGTGGTCGATCCGCAACTGCGGCTGCGCGGGATCGATGGGCTGTGGATAGCCGATGCCAGCGTCATGCCTAAGATCATCTCAGGCAACACCAACGCCCCCACCATAATGATCGGCGAACGCTGCGCCGATTTTGTGCGCGGGGAGTTGCGCGTGTAATCTCCTTCTAGTCCCGCTCCCCCGCGCAGGCGGGGGCCTCAGGCCTTCGGGCGCAAAAGTTCCGCCCAGCTGCCTGAGACCCCCGCCTGCGCGGGGGGAGCAAGCGGATTTAATAAA
>JAYVNC010000082.1:0-6375 GCA_043758655.1 Novosphingobium sp. | reverse complement strand
CCGCCCCTTGATCTGGGTGCCGGTTTTAGGCTGCTTGCCCGCCGCCAGCTCATCCAGAATCCGCGTCATGTCTGCCGCGGTCAGGTCTTCGTAATTATCATCGTTGATCTGCACCATCGGGGCCGAGGCGCAGTTGCCCATACATTCGACCTCGGTGAGGGTGAACAGGCCGTCGGGTGTGTTGTGGCCGAGTTCGAGCCCGCGCGCGTGGCAGGCGGCCATGATGTCATCCGATCCGCGCAGCATGCACGGCGTGGTGCCGCAGACCTGGACGTGGAATTTGCCCACCGGAACAAGGTTATACATCATATAGAACGTCGCCACCTCGACCACGCGGATCACCGGCATATCGAGATAGCGCGCGACATATTCCATCACCGGGATCGGCAGCCAGCCCTGCGTAGAGGTTTCCGCGCCGACCTGCCGCTGGGCAAGATCGAGCAGCGGCATCACAGCAGAGCGCTGACGCGTTGGGGGGTAGCGGGCGATGATGATTTTCGCCTGCGCATCGTTCGCCGGGGTGAAGGCGAAGGCGCTCCACCGCGCGCGGAGCTCAGGGGTGTCGGGGTGGAGGTGACGATCAGCCATGGGTGAAATCCTGACCTTGCAGCCATTTTGGTTCGCGCAGAGGCGCAGAGGCGCAGAGATGTAGTTCTGTGCCGCAGGCCATCTGCGAATTTTCGATTGTGCCGCCTAGCGCAGCCAAGGAGATTGGAGGGGCTTCGCCCAAAGCGTAACCTCTCTGCGCCTCTGCGCCTCTGCGCGAACCAAAAATTTCACTGAGGTTGGCAGTCACCGAATAAACTCCACGCGCGAACACAAACCGCCCTCAAACGAATAGACCGACATAACCTCAAACGGCTCCGCAGCGGCCGAGCGTTGCACGCGTTCGTGCAGCACGGCGTATTCGCCCAGAGTATAGCCCTTGATGATTTCGGCGCGGTTTTCGGGGAATTCTGCGAACATGGCTTTCAGCCCCGCGCGGGTGCCTTCGCGCCCCTCACGCACCACCGCGCCGCGATAGCTGGCCTCGCAGGCGCTTTCAGTCATCAGCGCGACATAGGCATCAGCATCCTGCGCGTTGTAATGCGCGATCATCTGGGTGGCGATGGCGAGGTGGTTAGTCACTAAGCGAGCTCCCACCCACCAACGCAGAAATGTTCTTTGCAGTTTGGGCAATCCGCGTACACGTTGATCGCATCGAAGCAGTCAGAGGGACCAAAATCACACGATTGATCCAATTCTTCATCAATCTCCTCAGCTTCGATATTGTAAAGCAACTCAGAAGTGACGGTGAATTGATAGCCGTTGCAAGTCGGACAGCCGACTGTTTTGATCTTCTCTCCCTGTGTTGATGTCGCACCGTTACCCATTACATTGTCATAGCCATCGCGATGGCTATCAAAAAAAGTTCGAACGGAATCGCAGCTCAAACAGGTGTAAGATAACGGGTCAGAGTAAGGAAAATTGTCCCAACCTTGTTGAGCCTCCAAAATTCCTTGTGACCCGCCGCACTCGCAAATCATTGTTCGCCTGACAGTTACACGGTCGATCAATTCCACTGAAGTACGAAAGCCTTCAAAACAAGCGGGCTGCGATGTGCCAGCACGAACAGTTTGAGCGGCGGGAACCTTGCTGATGCTCACCGGTCACACTCCCCAAACACCACGTCAATCGCGCCGATAATCGCCGTCACATCGGGCAGCATGTGGCCTTTGCACATGAAATCCATCGCTTGCAGGTGGCTGAACGCGGTAGGGCGGATTTTGCAGCGGTAGGGTTTGTTCGATCCATCCGACACCAGATACACGCCGAATTCGCCCTTGGGGCTTTCGGTGGCGACATAGACTTCGCCGGCGGGAACGTGGAAGCCTTCGGTGTAGAGCTTGAAGTGGTGGATCAGCGCTTCCATGCTCTGCTTCATCTCGGCGCGCTTGGGCGGGACGACCTTGCGGTCATCGCTCGCCACCGGGCCGTCAGGCATTTCGGCGAGGCACTGCTTCATGATCTTGGCCGATTGGCGCACTTCTTCGACGCGGACCATGAACCGGTCATAGCAATCGCCGCGCGTTCCCACCGGGACTTCGAAGTCCATCTTCGCGTAAACATCATAGGGCTGCGATTTGCGTAAGTCCCACGCGATGCCCGAGCCGCGGATCATCGGGCCGGAAAAGCCCCAGCGCACTGCATCATCCTTGGAAACCACGGCAATATCGACATTGCGCTGTTTGAAGATGCGGTTGTCAATCACCAGGCTCATCGCATCATCGAACAGGCGCGGCAGGCGGGTGTCGAGCCAGTCGGCAATGTCGGTCAGCAGCTTGAGCGGCACGTCCTGATGTACCCCGCCGGGGCGGAACCACGCCATGTGCATGCGCGCGCCCGCCGCGCGCTCAAAGAAATTGAGGCAATCCTCGCGGATTTCGAACAGCCACAGATTCGGCGTCATCGCGCCGACATCCATCACGTGGCTGCCAAGGTTGAGCATGTGGTTGCAGATGCGCGTCAGCTCGGCAAACAGCACCCGCAGATATTGCGCGCGGATCGGCACTTCGATGTTGAGCAGCTTTTCGATGGCGAGCACGTAGCTGTGCTCCATGCCGAGCGGCGAGCAATAGTCCAGCCGGTCAAAATAGGGCAGCGCCTGAAGGTAAGTTTTATGCTCGATCAGCTTTTCAGTGCCGCGATGGAGCAGGCCGATATGCGGATCGATCCGCTCGATAATCTCGCCGTCAAGCTCCATCACCATGCGCAAAACGCCGTGGGCGGCAGGGTGCTGCGGGCCGAAGTTGATTGTGTAGTTGGGGATGTGTTCCCCGGTGGTCGTGGGGGAATTTTCGAGGGAGAGACTCATGCGGATGCTCCCCTCAAAATTTCACCAAACACCAAAGCCCGCTCATCCTGAGCCTGTCGAAGGACGCGCGCAAAGCTGGACCCAGACGCAACCCTCAGCGCGGGTGCTTCGACAGGCTCAGCATGAGCGGGGCTTAGGAAATTATAAGCAGTCACTTCCTATCTCCCGACTTCTTAGCGCGCGGTTTGCGCGCGGGGCGGCTTTCGGTTGGGTCGGGCGCGCCGGGTTCGGGGATGGCGGTGGTGACAGGTGCACCCTTGGCACTGGCGACTCGCTTCGGCGCAGCGGCGTTGGCGGGGGCTCCGCCACCAGTTGCAGCGGGCGAAGGCGTGTTCTTCGGCACATCAGCCTTGGGTGTGCCACTGGTCTCAGGTTTGGTCGCCACCGGAGCGGGTGCAGGCGGGATTGTATCTGCTTTCTCATCCCCAGGCAGCACGTAGTCCGCGCCTTCCCAAGGGCTCATGAAATCGAACTGCCGCAGGTCTTGCGCCAGCTTCACCGGTTCATAGACAACGCGCTTTTCTTCCTCAGAATAGCGCAGTTCCTGATAGCCGGTGAGCGGGAAGTCCTTGCGCTGCGGGTGGCCTTCAAAGCCATAGTCGGTGAGGATACGGCGCAAATCGGTGTTGCCCGCGAACAGCACCCCGTACATGTCAAACACCTCACGCTCGAGCCATCCGGCAACCGGCCACAGCGTGGTGACGGTGGGAACGGGTGTGGCTTCCGAAGCATTGACCTTGACCATCACACGGTGGTTTTTGGTCAGGCTGAGCAGCATGTAGACGACTTCGAAACGCTCGGCCCGGTCAGGGTAATCGACGCCGGCGATTTCCATGAGTTGCTGGTACTGGTGGTCATCGCGCAGGGTGCGCAGGGAATCCTCGATGGTGTCGCGGGTTACGGTTAGGATGACTTCGCCGTAGAGTTCGGTGGAGGCGAGCACGGAGGTGCCGAGCGCCTTGGTTAGCGTTTCCAGCACGCCTTCGTTGCTGGTGAATTTGGGGGCGGCGTGGAGGATGGTCATGCGCGCGCACTCCCGGCTGGGCGGGCGTTGCGCGTGTCCTTCAACAGGCTCAGGATGAGCGGGTGTTGTGTGAGGACCATAAACAAAGTCCGCTCATGCTGAGCCTGTCGAAGCACCCGCGCTGACCTAGCCCAACTCACCGCTCCAGCGCCCCAACACGGCGGATTTTCCGCTGCAACTGCATCACGCCATAAAGCAATGCTTCGGCAGTCGGTGGGCAACCGGGGATGTAAATATCCACCGGAACGATCCGGTCACAACCGCGCACCACTGAATAGGAATAGTGATAATAGCCGCCGCCATTGGCGCAGGATCCCATCGAGATCACGTACTTGGGGTCCGACATCTGGTCATAAACCTTGCGCAGCGCCGGGGCCATCTTGTTGCACAGCGTTCCGGCAACGATCATCACGTCTGACTGGCGCGGGCTTGCGCGCGGGGCGACGCCGAAGCGTTCCATGTCATAGCGCGGCATCGATACGTGGATCATCTCCACCGCGCAGCAGGCGAGGCCGAAGGTCATCCACCATAGCGAGCCGGTGCGCGCCCACTGGAACAGTTCTTCCGCGCCGACGACAAGAAAGCCCTTGTCGGCAACCTCGGCATTGAGGCTATCGAAAAAGGCTTGTTCGGGGCTGACGATTTGCCCGGCAGCAGCTGGCGTCATGAGGGGCGCGTTCATAGTGCTCATTCCCAATCCAACGCGCCTTTTTTCCACGCATAGGCGAGGCCCACCACCAGTTCGCCGATGAACACCATCATCGTTATCCAGCCGGTCCAGCCGGTTTCCTTCAGGCTCACCGCCCAGGGAAAGAGGAATGCGGCTTCAAGATCAAAGACGATGAACAGGATGGCGACGAGGTAGAAGCGCACGTCGAACTGGCTGCGCGGATCTTCGAATGCGGGAAAGCCGCACTCGTATTCCGAATTCTTTTCGGCATTGGGGTTGTGCGTGCCGGTAAGGTAGGAAAGCCCCATCGGCAGGAACACCAACGCCGACGAAATCGCCAGCGCCACGCCGAGGAAGATCAGGATGGGCAGGTATTCGGTAAGATTGACCATCGCGGGGACTCGCAGTTTCGCGGAATCGCTCCCGCATGGACCTGCTGCGCCACTAGGACGCGGCGGTGCGGGGCGCAAGTGGGGGAAGGTCCATAATGTGTCCGTCATCCCCGGCTTGACCGGCGACCGCTGGCCTCCGGACGCAAGCTCGCATTGGCGCGGAAAGCGATCCTCGGTTAAGCCGAGGATGACGCAGGCAACCATTCCCCATTGCTATTGCCGCAGTGCAGCATTATCGCCTTCCTCACAACATAACAGCTTGAATCCTGAAAGGCCCCACCATGGCGCAGATTTCCGCATCCGATCCGATCGTCATACTGTCCTACGCTCGCACGCCGATGGGCGGACTTTCAGGCGTGTTTGCCGATGTTTCCGCCACCGACCTTGGCGCGACGGCGGTTAAGGCTGCGGTTGAGCGCGCGGGCGTTGCTGGCGAAGACATTGAGCGTATCTATATGGGTTGCGTGCTTCCGGCAGGTCTCGGTCAGGCCCCTGCCCGTCAAGCTGCGCTCAAGGCGGGCCTGCCAAAGTCTGTTCAGGCGACGACCGTTAACAAGGTATGCGGATCGGGAATGCAAACGGTAATTATGGGTGCCGAAGCTCTGGCCTCTGGCTCGATTGATCTGGTGATCGCTGGCGGCATGGAATCGATGACCAATGCGCCGTATCTGCTGAAAAAGCACCGCGCAGGTGCGCGCGCCGGGCATGACACTGCCTATGACCACATGTTCCTCGACGGGCTGGAAGACGCTTATGAGGGCGGATCGATGGGCTCCTTTGCGCAAGTTACCGCCAACGAATATCAGTTCACGCGCGAATCAATGGACGCCTATACTATTGAATCGCTGAGCCGCGCGCAGGCCGCCATCGCCAATGGCGCGTTCGCCAATGAAGTGGTGCCAGTGACGGTCAAGACCCGCGCAGGCGAAGTGATCGTCGATACCGATGAAGCCCCCGGCAAAGGCCGTCCCGACAAGATCCCGACACTGAAGCCTGCCTTTGCCAAGGATGGCACAATCACTGCGGCGTCGTCGTCCTCAATTTCTGATGGTGCGGCTGCGCTGGTGCTCTCGCGCCAGTCCTATGCCGATGCCAAGGGATTGGCTCCGGTTGCCCGCGTAATCGCCGTTTCAGCCCATGCACAGGAGCCTGCGAAGTTCACGACGGCTCCGGTTGGCGCGATCACCAAGCTGATGGAAAAGACCGGCTGGACCATCGCGGATGTCGATCTGTTCGAAATCAACGAGGCGTTTGCCTGCGTGGCAATGTTTGCCATGCATGATCTTGGAATCCCGCATGACAAGGTCAACGTCAACGGCGGCGGCACTGCGCTGGGCCATCCCATCGGCGCTTCGGGCGCGCGCATCATCACAACTTTGATCGCGGCGTTGCAAAACAGGGGCCTGAAAAAGGGCGTTGCCTCGCTGTGCATCGG
>JAYVNC010000081.1:0-6396 GCA_043758655.1 Novosphingobium sp. | reverse complement strand
GTGAGGGGGCGACATGGCGAGGCAAGCGTTCGCCGCGCCCTTCGACAGTTTCAATCCACGCCCCCGTGAGGGGGCGACTGACCCTCAGTTATCACGATGAGAAAGAACGGGAAAGTTCGTGATTTGCGCGAACCACAGCGCGGTTTAGGTCACGACAGTACATTGAGATAATTCGGAAAAGTTATCAACTCGAATTCAATGACTTAAGTTGGCGCGAACCATCCGGGGAAATGGTGCCTGCTGGTGGTTCGCGCACTAGAAAAGCAACGGTCCGTGGAGATCGAGGCTGACTTTAGCGCCAACGTGCTCAATCTTCTTTCGACCCTCAGCTCCAAGCCGATAGAAACGCAGAGAATCGCAATCCGTATCAATTTCCCCAATCAATCGCGCACGCAAAGCAGCCCATTGGCCAGGATCGACTTCGCATTCGAAGACCGAAAATTGTACTCTTTGCCCAAAATCGAGGCAGGCTCGGGCGACCCGACGTAGTCGTCTCCGGCCTGCCTGATCTTCGGTTTTGACGTCGTAAGTAACCAGTACGAGCATCGTATAACACTCCTACTTCCAAACGAAGCCGGGGTAGCCATCAATATCCCCACGCAAGTGACGCGCGAGCATTTGTGCCTGAACATGCGGCACGAGGCCCAGCGGCATGTCTTCGCCCAAAAACGGGTGGCGCAACGTTTGCCGTTTACGCTCGGAAAAAGCGGTAAGTACGGTCTTGCGTCCGGCTTCGTTGAGCAGGACCGCGCCCGTTTCGCTCTCGTCAAAATCCGAAACCGCAAGTTGGCGCCTGTTGATTAAGCTGAGCGCGAGACGATCAGCGAGTACTGGTCGCATCTCTTCCATCAGATCGAGCGCCAGACTCATGCGGCCCGGGCGGTCCGCATGAAGAAAGCCAATAGCCGGATCGAGGCCAACGCCTTCAAGCGCACCTCGGCAATCATTTCCCAGGACGGCATATAGGAACGAGAGTAGGGCTTTTGTGCGATCGAGCGGCGGCCGGCGCGAACGGCCCGGGAACGCAAACTTGGGGTTATCGTGTCGTATCATTGCGTCGAACGCCGCAAAATAAAGTGCTGCGCCTTCTCCCTCGCACCCTCGCAAACTATCGATGTCGACTGTGCCGAGCGCACGGCGGGCGACGTGGGTTATCCGCTTTTCAGCATCGGCGAGCGATCCATCTTCGCCGTAATCGCGCAGCGCTCGACGCATGACGGTGCGCTGGTTCGCCAGCTTTGCAGTGACAATGCCTTTGGCGATGACCAGCGACTTAGCCAGGTCGTCAGCAGTGCGGTGCTGCGTTCTGCGCACCAGTACGTTGCCGCTGCGCGGGCCTTCGACGCGGGCCAGAAACCGGCCATGTTCGGTTAGAAACGAAATGGTGACACCGGCTTCCGCACAAGCATTCATCAGCGACGGCGAGATCGAGGCGCGGCCCAGGCAGACCAGCCCGCCGATGACATGGATCGGCGCTCGGCCCCGTTCCTGCTTGTCCACTTCCACCACGATGTTGGCGCCGTCTTTGCGACAATAGGCGCCTTCCGATGTCACATAGATCGTGTTGAGGTGGCGGCGCATGGCAGCTTCAGCCTTCTATCATCCGGGCCAGCCATTTGGCGACATCGGGCGGGTTCGTCATGCGTTGGGGGCGGCAAAGTTCCGCCATCGAACATGTCCCGCACAATTTGGCGGACCAGATCGGGGGTGGCGTGTACGCAAGGCGGACCATTTCCCGCGCGGTCTGCGCGACTTGACTGGTAAGCGCTCGCAATTGTGCGTCGATCACCACCGGATGACGCCGCCGCACCGCGCCGTAAAACAGCACGCCTTCGCGAACCACCACGCCGAACATTTCCTCAAGGCAAAGCGCTTGAGCGCAAAGCTGCACCTCGTCCGCGCGGTGTGCCTTGGGCTTGCCGCGCTTGTATTCCACAGGGGTCAGCAAATCGCCGCGCTGCTCCACGACATCGGCCACGCCGGCTACGCCCAGCGCAAAGGAACGCAACTGGACCGACCGCAGCGTGCGCAGTCCGTCGCGCCGCGAGGCCTTTCCGCTATCCGCCTTTTCATGCAAGATACGTCCCTCCGCTGTCGCCGCATTTTCCGCCCACAGTCGTTCGATATGGATCAGCGCGCATTGGCGCGGGCAGAAGAGATAGTGCTGAAGCGCCGAAATCGGCAGCAGCAAGTCTTCGGCGTTGGCGTCGGGCGGGGGCGCGGGGTGCATGGCGCTTGCCCTACAGATCGAGTATTTCCACCCCTGCCGGCAGGTTGGCGCTGTCTACCCTCACTTCATAGTCGCTGAAGGCTCGGGCGGGCGGATAGTTGTGCGTGCGCTGGTCGCCGACCGGCACGGTTTCGCCATTATGCACCCGGTGCGTGGTCACACGATCGAACAAGGCGTGCGCGGGGGCGTTGCCCATCCTGCAATCGTGCTTGAACGCGATCAGGCGGCGCTTGGCCATTTCACCGCGCGCGGCCGAGCGATCATGGTCAAACATATTGCCCAAGGCTTCCCACAACAGCGCGAGGTCGTCCTCGGAAAAGCCCGTGCCCTTGATCCCTTGGGCGAGTGGGGCAGAGACGAAGCCGTGGGCGCGGTAAAGGCCATAGGGGACAATATGCTTGCGGCCCATGGTGCGTTCTTTTTCGACATCCTTTTCGTTGGTTACAGCCATGCGCGTAATCGAAATTTCCAAAGTCATGACCGGCTCTACCGAACGGGCAAAGGTGAATTGCACCGGTCCGCGCACCTGACCGCAGTTCACGCGCGTGCTCATCACCGCGCCGAATGTGCGCACATCGAAGAAATTTGCACACATCCAAGAGGTTAGCTGCTGCGCTTTCACATCATCCCTGGGCCGTTTTTCCATATCTTTTTCATTCGTGACCTCAGGTATGATAGCGGCCCAAGCCTTTTTGCTCAAGTTATTGAGGACCGCGCGTTCCGTTATGTAGATTTCATGCCCCGGCATCTCATGCTTGGCGAGGGAAACGTAGTTGCGCACCTTGCGCTTCAGGCACACGTCCGTGACCAGCCCCTGGTTAGTTTCGGGATCGACACGCGGCAGGTTTCCGGCATCAGGATCGCCGTTGGTGACATCGAAGAAGAACACGAAATCATAGCGGTTGGCGATGGGCTGGCTGGTCATGCTGCGATCTCCTCGCTCGTGGCAATTTCGTTGGTGTCGGCGGATTTGGCAAAGCGACTGGCGCGCTGGTGATAATAACCAATGGCAAAGCGCGCCTGATCCTCGATGCGGAGCGAGCGCGGCAGGCCCGCATCAACTCCGGCAATAATTTCCTCTAGCCGCTTTTCATGGCCGCTGGACTTGCCCTCTTTGCGAAGGCTGGCGAGGTGGTTCATCGCGTTGCGGATCAGCACCGGGAAGGTGCGCGCCGGTGCAGACGAGGCCGAGCTGTAGAACCGGTCCCGGATCGTGGCGTTCAACCCCGGCAGGGCGTGCTGCTGGATCGCTTCCAGTTCGGCAAACCATCGGCCCAGTCGGTAGGCGGGGTTTGTGTCGTGTTCGTTGAGCGCCACGGGCACCTCCTTCTGTGCAAATCCAAGTCGAAATTCACGAGCGAGAATGCCGCGCAGAATGGCGGCGCGCATGGGGCTCACATTATCGATTGAGCGACCATTCTGGTCTTTCTTGCCCTGCTCCGCGCGGATGCGGATCAGGATGGCAGACATCAGGCTGTGCGGATAGCGGGTGCCGTTCAGGATCGCTCGCATTAGTTCCCCGCCCAGCAGCGGCGGGATATTCTCGCTTTTGTGATGCGCGGCGGTTTCGATTAGCAGGTGCCAGGCAGATGGCGGCCAAGACCTTGGCGGCGGCGTGATCGCCATATCCTGCCAGTGTTCGCGAATGCGGCGTTCCAGATCGCCGAAAGTGCCGTCATACCAGAAACGCACGGAGAGGCGAGCGGCATTGGGGGCAAGACCGAGGATGTAGAAGCGGGTGCCGGGGTCGATGTCCCTGGTGCTCAATTGCGCAACGGGCAGCCCCTTGGCTACGGGTTCAAGCTGGCCTTTAACATGCTTCGCTTCCTCCCGGTCGGTGCGAGGTTCAAGCGCAACTGCCGCCCATTCGTCAGCCGCATCCGCCGCCTCACCGCCGCCGGAACCGCTGGCGTCGGCCCAGAATACCGTCGTGGTATCGCCCACCTGAATCCGGTTCGCGCTGACTTTGTCGAGCATCCGATTGAGCGCCGCACCGTACCGCGCCGTTGCCGCTTCGGAAACAGGAGCATTGGCACCCTGTTCCTTGCCGTAGGACGTGAACGCATCGAGGTTGAACGAAACAAGGCTGGCGCCCGAACTTTGCGCGCCCCACACGCCCTTGATCGATGGATGCAGCCGCGCGGCCGTGCCGCGTGTGCCGGTCACGAGGCACAGATCATCGCCTTCGCACTCCGGCGCGGCCGTCACCAAGGCACGGGCGACTGGGCGATCATGGATATATTCCTGCCCGCCATCCACGCGGAATACCACGTTGGCGTCTTTCATCTCCTCGGTGAAATGGGGGCTTTCTTCGAAATGCGCGGGCGTCCAATTCTCAAGGAAGCGGCGCAAGGCGAGCAAGCCTATATCCTGCGTATCGACAAGCAGCTCCGCATGAGCAGTCTTGAACGCTGCATGTTCCTGCGCGGTGCGCTTGCCTTCGCCCGCCGTGACGCCCAGCACATAGGCGGTCTTGTCCCACAGCTTGTTGGCTGCGATGCCAACGGTGCGTTTCACCCCCGCAGGCACGTTCATCAGAACCGGCACGGGTTTCTTGCCCGTAGTATCGCGAATATCATTGACCGCCGCCACCGAACCATCGGGGTTGAGCAGAATGGCATAGCTGATCTTCTCGCGCGAATAGCCGGGCGGTTCGGCCTCCCCCCGCTCGGCCATGCGGTCATAATAGCCATTGAGCGCCTGAAGGATGGTCATGCCACCAAATCCCCGCTGCTGAGCGGCGGCACAGAGATCACCCCGTCCACCAACGCCGCCCGGAAAAACCAAGGCGTGTGATCGTTGGCGTGGTCAATATCATGCGGCATCCAGCCCAGATCGCGGTTGCGCTGGTCGGCGGGCAGATCGCCCGTGGGCATATGGCCCTGCACGAGTGCAAAATACGCGGCGAATTCGCGGGTGCCAAGATAAGGTCGGTGGAAGCATTGCCCCGCCGCCGCGCGCCGGTTGAACATGGCGATATGCTTGGCCGCCGTATCGTCTTCGCCCGCCTTGTCGGTCAGTTCAAAATGCGCCTCGATCATATAGGCGGGCCTGACCAGCACGGTGCCTGCGCGTTGCTGGCGGTTTTCATCGACCGCCAGCCCGAGGCCATTGGTATCGCCCCGGTTCATCGCCGATCTGGCTGACCCCGGCGGAATTTTCGCACCCACTTCGTTGCGGCGGATCGAGGTGAAGCGGATTTCGTTCAGCACATGGATCGAATCGACCACCCAGCGGATCGCTGGCTTCCAGTGGATCGCCTCCAGAATCCCGCGCGCGGCTGAGGGCGTCATCACATCATAGGAAACCCGCTCAACCTTGAGTTCAGCCCGCGTGAAGCAGGCATGATCGCCCCAGACGTGAAGTTTGACGGGCATCTATTTGCCCTCCGGCGGAGGCAACATCCGCGCTCCCGGCCGTGAGGCCGGGAGCGACAATTTTCCGCGAGAATTTGCGCTAGTGTAAGGTTTCAATCCACGCGACGTGCGCGACCAGCCATCCGATTGCGCATCGCTGGCAATCTCGCAAGCGAATTGGATCACACCCTCAATCCGAACGACAATTGCCACTTTCACGCTCCTCAAAGTGTCTCTGCTGAAGCCGAGATAGGCGCGACTTTGCAAACGTCAAGTTCCTTACACTAGCAAAAAAACCCCGCCATGCAACCTTTGCATAGCGGGTCACACGGCCATCGGCTTTCGGAAGGTTGGATCTGTCCAGTCCAACCCTGCCTCAAGCGAATAAATATCCGCATTTTCCAACAGGACGAACTGCTCACCGAATTTATCGGGTTCGACATAGCGGGCCGCGCCGGATGCGATAAGTTCGGCGCATTTATCGCGGGGCACCGGCACCGAATAGAGCGCCAGCTTGCGCGCGATGGCTCCGGATCGCTCGACATAGCTCAGGCTAATCACCAGACTTTCTACCGATTCCTGTCCGCCATCCGCCCGATACGGCACGATCACCGGCTGCATCGCATCATCGATAAACCGGAACGCACTGGCGATCTGCGCAAAGGGGAAGTTGAACGCGCCGGCAGTGTCCGCGATCGCATTCAATATGCCGCGCGTTTGGTTGGGCTTGTCGCCCAGCATTGCCGCATCGAGCTGATCCGGCCCCTTTGACCAATAGACCTCAGAAAAATAGGCCTTGATCGCCGCCAG
>JAYVNC010000080.1:0-6404 GCA_043758655.1 Novosphingobium sp. | reverse complement strand
CCCGCCAACAGTGCCCGCACCGCCGCAATCGCATCCGCAGCTTTCGAGTCATCAGGCCCACCACCCTGCGCCATATCCGGCCGGCCGCCACCACCCTTACCGCCGAGAGCCTCAACCCCCACGCGGACCATATCAACCGCGCTGAAACGTTCGGTTAGATCGCCAGTAACAGCCGCAGCCATGCTCGCCCGGCCCTCGTTGACCGCGACAATCGCGGCCACTCCTGACCCCATGCGCGTTTTTGCCTGATCGAGAAGGCCGCGCAGTTCTTTCGCATCGAGACCTTCAATCACCTGACCTGAGAATTTGATTCCGCCGATCTCTTCGTCAGCCGAAGGAGCAACACCGCCGGTCCCGCCACCCAGCGCCAGAGCCTTCTTCGCCTCAGCCAGCTCACGCTCGAGCTTCTTGCGCTCATCAAGCAAAGCCGCAACGCGGGCCTCAACATCATCCGGCGTGGTGCGCAGCAAGCTCGCCGCGCCCTTCAGAGCGTCTTCCCGCCCAACCAGCCATCGCCGCGCGGCCTCGCCGGTCAGGGCCTCGATCCGCCGAACGCCAGACGCAACCGCGCCTTCCGACACAATCCGGAACACCCCAATATCGCCCGTCGCCCGCACATGTGTGCCGCCGCACAGTTCGACCGAATAGGTCTCACCGCCCGCCGCGCTCCCCATCGAAAGCACGCGCACTTCTTCGCCATATTTCTCGCCGAACAGCGCCATGGCCCCCGCCTCGATGGCGTCTTCGGGGCTCATTAACCGGGTGACGACAGGCTCGTTGCCGCGAATTTCGGCGTTCACTTCGGCCTCGATCACCGCGATGTCTTCCGCCGTCAGCGCGGTGGGTTGGGAAAAATCGAAGCGGAAGCGATCTGCCGCGACCAGCGAGCCCTTCTGCGTCACATGCCCGCCAAGCCGGTGCCGCAGCGCCGCATGGAGCAAGTGCGTGGCCGAATGGTTAGCGCGTATCGCGTCGCGGCGAACGACATCAATGTCGAGCTTGACCATATCACCGACCGCGAGCGTTCCCGCTTCCACCACCGCATTGTGCGCGTGCAAGCGCCCAAGCGGTTTGCCGGTATCAGTCACGTCCAGCCGCAGGCCATTCACTCCGGTAATCGTCCCGGCATCGCCAGTCTGTCCGCCAGATTCGCCATAAAACGGCGTCTGGTTGGTGATAACAGAAACCCGGTCACCCGGCCCAACTGAGGCGACTTCCTTGCCGTCCTTCACCAGAGCAACAACCTGCGCCTCCGCGCTGGTGGACGAATAGCCGGTGAATTCGGTTGCCCCGGCACGCTCGGCAATATCAAACCACACCTCAGAATCGGCCGCCTGACCCGAACCCTTCCACGCAGCCCGCGCCGCCGCCTTTTGCCGGGCCATCGCCGTATCAAAGCCTGCCCGGTCCACTGCAATCCCCCGCGCACGCAAGGCGTCTTCGGTGAGGTCATAGGGAAAGCCGAAGGTGTCATAGAGCTTGAACGCGGTTTCGCCGGGCAGTTCCCCGCCCCCGCCCATTGTCCCGGTGGCTTCATCGAGCAGCTTCAGCCCGTTCGCCAAAGTCTGGCGGAACTTGGTTTCTTCGCGCGCCAGCACTTCGCGGATCAGCGGTTCGGCGCGGCCCAATTCGGGATAGGCCTGACCCATCTCGGTAATCAGCGCAGGCACCAACCGGTGCATCAACGGCTCTTTCGCCCCCAACAAATGCGCATGACGCATCGCCCGGCGCATGATCCGCCGCAGCACATAGCCGCGCCCTTCGTTCGACGGCAGCACGCCATCGGCGAGCAGAAATGACGTCGAGCGCAGGTGATCGGCGATTACCCGGTGGCTGGCTTGTTGGTCACCCTCGGCCTTCACTCCGGTGAGACTTTCGGACGCTGCGATCAGCGCCTTGAAAGTATCGGTATCGTAATTGTCATGCACGCCTTGCATGACCGCCGAAACGCGTTCGAGCCCCATGCCGGTATCGATGCTTGGCTTGGGCAGATTACCCGTGATCTCGCCCGCCGTCTGCTCAAACTGCATGAACACCAGGTTCCAGATCTCGATGAACCGGTCACCGTCCTCCTCCTTGCTACCCGGAGGGCCGCCCCAGATATGATCGCCATGATCAAAGAATATCTCCGAGCATGGGCCGCATGGGCCATCGTCGCCCATCGCCCAGAAATTGTCTTTGGTTGGGATGCGGATGATGCGCTCGTCCCGCAAGCCGGCAATCTTGCCCCACAGCGCGAAGGCTTCATCATCGGTGTGGTACACCGTGACGAGCAGCTTGTCCTTGGGCAGCCCCCATTCGCGGGTGAGCAGCGTCCAGGCGTGCTCAATCGCCTGCTCCTTGAAATAGTCACCGAATGAGAAATTGCCGAGCATTTCGAAGAACGTATGATGCCGCGCGGTATAGCCAACATTATCGAGATCGTTGTGCTTGCCGCCTGCGCGCACGCACTTTTGCGATGACGTGGCGCGCGGCGTGGCGCGACTTTCAAGCCCGGTGAAAACGTTCTTGAACGGCACCATCCCGGCGTTGACGAACATCAGCGTCGGATCATTATATGGCACCAGCGACGCGGACTGCACCACATCGTGACCGGCCTTGCCGAAATAGTCGAGGAACGAGCGGCGAATTTCGTTGGTCGAGGTCATGCCCAAGCCGATAGTTCACGCAAGGTCAGGCGACAAGTGCGAAGCTTCTCGGGCTTGCGAGGGCCTTGCGGGGCGAGCGCGATCAGAATTCTGCCGGAACCACCACCTTCAGTGCGGCGGGCAGCACCTTGCACACCAGCGGAAATCGCATTTTCTCTAGCTCGCCATCGAAGGCTACGTCTTGGCTGTGGTGCGATTCAATTGTGACCTCGGCAGTGTTTGCCAGTTCGGCAAAGTCATTGTTCTTGTCCAGCTTACCAACGATGGCCCGCAGCCCGAAACGGATGAGAGCAAATGGGCTTACTGCATCAACCGCCATCAGCGACAATAATCCCTCGCTGAGCGAACTGCGCTGCCCAAGCGAGCCCCGATCAATCGAATATTGATTGTTGCCGATGAAGAGAAGCGGGCTTTTAATCGCCCGCGTCTGGCCGTCAAAAGTCAGCGACAGGTGCTGGGACCGCATTTTTTTGAGCGCATGCCATGACGCAGGAAAAGTGGCCAGCCATTTGGGACCACCAATGGCTTCGCGCGCGCGGACCAGCCGGGTGTAAATACCAATCGACACATTGTTGACGAAAATGCGATCCCCTGCCGACCCGAGATCAATTTTGGTGGTTTTGCCTTTCGAAATAACCTTAGCAGCGCCCGGCAAATCGGGCGGGATGCCGAGTTGCTTGGCGAGGTGGTTGCGCGTTCCCAATGGCAATATGGCCAGCGTTTTGCTCTGTTCGTGGAGCACGCCTGCCGCAGCGCCCAACGTTCCATCGCCGCCGCCAACTGCGATTACCTCCTCGGTAAGCGAGAGTTTTTGTACGGTGTCGATAATCTCATTGCCGGGGACGAGGTGGAGATCAATCTCCAGTCCGGCGGCATCAAAAGCATCCCGCACTTGCGTTTCGAGTTGATCGCCCAGTGATTTTGCCGTGCCGCCGCTTGCGTTGATCACGACGGGTAGCACTTTGCCGGTTTGCCTTTTTAGCGCGTGCTGCGACTTAGCCGTCATATGCTCTCCATGAGGGAAACCAACGATGCGGTTAGCATTGGCGGCTGCTTGGGTTTAGCGAATTATTTGGGATGTCGATGATTTGAAGGTTTCGCTCCGCTTAGTAATGAACGCTGATTGATAAGGTTGCGAAGGCTCGCGAACATTTCATCGCAGCCCATCAACCTTTACGCGCGGTAACCTGCCATGCTGCGCCGGGAAATACTACGAGGCCGTCGTGGCAATTTTTGATCAACCACGCCTCCAACCTTCGTTCAGCAGCCTCGCGCACTTCACCCTCTAGTTCACGCAACATGGGTGCCATCGGGCCGATCCGGGCAAAGTACGCACGCGCATCACCGACCGGATCATCACCAGCGCCAGCGACATAGGCAAAATCGATCGGTTCGATGCGTACGCCCGACCAACCGGCGCGGTTGAGTATGCCGGCCACCCGTTCAGGATCGGCGAAGGCAAAGGGGCCGGGAGCGTGAAGATCAGTTTGTAACACGGCACCTTTGACAATTTCGGCAATGCCCATGCTCCATGGGTTTTCCTGCGGCCAGCGAAAGCAGGTGAACGCTAGTCGCGCACTCGGCGCGGCGAGATTAAACAGGTGGGTGAATGCGCCTTCAGGATCGTCAAAGAACATCACCCCGTGGCGTGATACCAGCAAGTCTGGTGCGAACCCGAATTTGGTCCAAATCGCTGCGTCACCCAGTTCAAATTCCGCTTGCGGATATTCACCCGCGCGATCTTTGGCGGTTTCTACCAAATCGGGCGACACATCGACGCCGATGATTTTTGCCTCAGGCCAGCGCCGGGCGAGCGCCAGCGACAGTTCCCCTGCTCCGCAGCCAATATCGAGCACGGTCCGGCCGGGAAGACTTTCCAGTAAGCCGAGAAACCGTTCGGTCAGCCCCGCGAAACTACGATCAGTAAGCTGCCAGGACTCCGCCCAAGCCTTGCCCACTCCCGTTTGCCATTGCGCTGTATCCATAATGAGCCAAACCTAGGCCGCTAGGTGTGAGCAAACAATCACCAATTACGGTAACTGGCGGATGGGTGTTCCGGAGCGGTGGCTAATGCCGGGCAGCAATAGCAAGTCCTCGCCCAAACAAAGACCGGCGCGAAGGCTTGCGAGCCCACGCGCCGGTCATCGTTTTTCGAGCAGTTCGGGCGAACTGCCCCTTGAAGATCAGATGTCGTCGTCGGCGTCCGGACCCGTCATCATCTCTTCGGCAACCTTGTCGGTTTGGCTGCGGATAGCAGCTTCCAGACGGTCGCAAACTTCTGGGTTTTCTTTCATGTAAGTCTTGGCGTTTTCACGGCCCTGGCCAATGCGGATCGAATCGTAGCTGAACCAAGATCCCGACTTTTCAACTAGCCCAGCCTTGACCCCAAGATCGAGGATTTCACCGATCTTGGAAATGCCTTGGCCGTACATAATGTCAAATTCGACCTGCTTAAACGGGGGAGCAACTTTGTTCTTCACCACCTTCACGCGCGTGGCGTTACCCACAATATCATCGCCGTCCTTAATTTGACCTGTGCGGCGGATGTCTAGGCGAACCGAAGCGTAAAATTTCAGCGCGTTACCGCCGGTCGTGGTTTCCGGGTTGCCGTACATCACGCCGATCTTCATCCGCAGCTGGTTGATAAATATCACCATACAGCGCGAGCGGCTGATCGAACCGGTCAACTTGCGCAACGACTGGCTCATCAAACGGGCCTGAAGACCAACATGGGTATCACCCATTTCGCCCTCAATTTCAGCCCGCGGCACCAGCGCGGCGACCGAATCGATTACCAGCACGTCGATGGCGTTTGAGCGCACCAGCGTATCGACAATCTCAAGCGCCTGCTCGCCGGTATCGGGTTGCGAGACGATCAGTTCGTCAATGTTGACTCCGAGCTTCTTGGCATAGACCGGATCGAGCGCGTGTTCGGCATCAACGAATGCAGCCGTGCCGCCGCCCTTCTGCGCCTCGGCAATTACGTGCAGCGCCAGCGTAGTCTTGCCCGAGCTTTCCGGCCCGTAAATTTCAATCACCCGGCCGCGCGGCAGGCCGCCAACGCCGAGCGCAATATCGAGCCCGAGCGAGCCCGACGAGATCACCTCAACCTGCATCGTCTCCTTCGAGCCGAGCTTCATCGCCGAGCCTTTGCCAAACGCGCGATCAATCTGCGCCAGCGCCGCCTCAAGCGCTTTTTGGCGATCAGAATCCTTCATGTTCCCGTCTTTGCCTTCCTGAATCAGCTTGAGCTGAGCTGCCATGATACGTCCCCTCTGCCTAGGTGGCGCTGACCGGGAAGGTCAACCGCTGCCTATGTTGTATTCACTTTGTTCTACAAGAACAAGTAGGGAACTGGAACATTTTTAGAACATATATAAATGATTGATATTAGCTAGCAAAATGCTAAATTGACGTCGAATAGAACGATAAATCGTTCAAACACTTAATGCTACAAAGCTGTTGATGAGCCTCGTAAGTCCACCGATTCGCATCGCGCGCAGTCCGATTGTTGGAATCATAACCGGCTTTGTAACTGGCGGGCAGAGCGCGTCCCGGTTATGGCGCAAAAATGAATGGGGGACTGGCATGATCTTTACACGTCGAAAAACCGCCCTTGCGGCGAGCGCGCTTGCCACCGCGCTTGCGTTTGCTGCGCCTGCGGTGGCGCAATCAGCTTCGCCCGAATCTGACATTGATGCCTTGATCGATGCCACCGCGACCAACGCCGGGGCAATCGCGAGCGCGCGCGCAAGC
>JAYVNC010000079.1:0-6420 GCA_043758655.1 Novosphingobium sp. | reverse complement strand
CCTGCGGGGCCGGAGGGTGCAATTCTTCGAGCGTCGGCTGCGAGAGCGCGGCGAGCTTTGACCATTCATAGGCGCACAGGATCACCGCCTGCGCGAGGTTGAGCGAGGCAAATTCGGGGTTGATCGGCACTGTCAAGATCGCGCGGGCGAGCGCCACATCTTCAGTTTCCAGCCCCGACCGTTCAGGCCCGAACACTAAAGCCGAACGCCCGGTATCGCGGTGGATCGACTGAGCGGCCTGTTCGGGCGTTACCACCGGCTTGGTAACCCCGCGCTTGCGCACCGTGGTGGCATAGACATGCGGGCAATCGGCCACAGCGTCGGCCAACGTATTAAACACCCTCGCGCGTTCGAGCACCACATTGGCCCCTGCCGCTGCTGGCCCCGCCATCGGATTGGGCCACCCATCGCGCGGATCGACGATGCGCAACTCGGTGAGGCCAAAATTGAGCATTGCCCGCGCCGCCTTGCCGATGTTCTCGCCTAGCTGAGGGCGAACGAGGACAATGATCGGTTGTTGCGGCGCGCGCGCATCGCCGCGAGATTGCGCGGTATCCGGTGCAGGCTGCGCGTTTGTGATGATCCGCGAAACTGGTGCCAGAGTGCGCAACTGGCTAGCCAAATCCTCATCGCCAGCGATCAGCATCAGCTTCTTGCCGCGGGTCCAGCCCTTAAGGCGGCGCTCAGCCGCAAAGGCGGCGTCTCTGGTGGGGAGTTCATCAGACCAGACCAGTTCAACCGGCGGGCGCGTCGCCGTATAGCTATCAAGCATGCCATCGCGGTGCTGCGCAAGCCGCAGTTCAAGCTGATCGGTGTGGCCGACAAAGTAAGTGCCATCGCCGCAACGCAGCAGATAGACGTGGAATGGATGCTCCATGCCGCCCGCTATGTCCGCTCGTTATCGCGCTCGCCAGCTTCGTGAACGGTGCTGGCGAATTCTTCAAAATCGCGCGCCTCGCTAAAATCGCGATAGACGCTGGCGAAGCGAATATAGGCGACCGAATCGAGCTGGCGCAGGCCGTCCATCACCAACTCGCCAATCGCTTTGGCCGGAACTTCACTCTCGCCCATCGTTTCGATCTGGCGCTGGATGCCCGATACCAGCTGATCGAGCCGTTCCTGCGCAATTCCACGTTTGCGGGTGGCGAGTGATACCGACTGTTCGATTTTGGCCCGCTCAAACGGTTCGCGCTTATCGCCACTTTTAATCACGACTATATCGCGCAGTTGCACCCGTTCGAACGTGGTGAACCTTGCGCCGCAGCTTTCACACTGACGGCGGCGGCGGATCGCGGTGTTATCCTCGGTCGGCCGCGAATCCTTTACCTGACTGTCATCATGAGCACAGAATGGGCAGCGCATAGGTTACCGGCGCAGGCGCTTGTAGAGCATGACACCGGCACCAGCGAGCAAACCAATCGGCCATGACACGATCGGCAGGATTGCGCCTGCGACTGCGCCAACAGCGGCCCCGGTGAGCACCGGCGCGGTTGATGGGTGCGCCATGCCCTCCTTGGCCATGCCAACGATTTCATCGCGTGCCGCGCTGATCAGATCATCACCTTGAGCCATGACTTACAATCCTTCGTAAATGGGGAAGCGTGCACATAGCTCTTCGACGCGCGCGGCGACAGAGGCTTCGACCTGCGCATCACCCGCTTCGCCGTTTTTGCGCAGACCTTCGACCACTTCCGCGATCAACACGCCAATCTGCTTAAATTCCGCCGCGCCGAACCCGCGCGTTGTGGCGGCGGGTGTTCCAAGCCGGATACCCGATGTCAGCATCGCTTTTTCGGTATCGAACGGAATGTTGTTCTTGTTGCAGGTGATCGAAGCGCGATCGAGCGCCTTTTCCGCGTGCTTGCCCTTGGCCTGCTTGGGCCGCAGATCAACGAGCATCAGGTGATTATCGGTGCCGCCTGAAACGATGTCGAGGCCCTGCTCCTGAAGGCTGGCGGCGAGCACCTTGGCGTTATCAGCAACCGCCTGTGCATAGGCCTTGAACTCAGGTGTCATCGCTTCGGCAAAGGCAATCGCTTTCGCCGCGACTATGTGCATTAGCGGGCCGCCCTGCAGCCCCGGGAACACCGCGCTGTTGATTTTTTTGGCAATCGCCTCGTCATTACTCAGGATGATGCCCGAGCGCGGGCCGCGCAGTGATTTGTGCGTGGTGCTCGTGGTAACATGCGCGTGCGGGACGGGTGAGGGGTGAACGCCGCCCGCCACCAGCCCGGAAAAGTGCGATATATCGGCCATCAGATAGGCACCAACCTCATCGGCAATCTCACGGAAACGGGCGAAATCCCAGAACCGCGAATAGGCGGTTCCGCCGCAGACGATCAGCTTGGGCTGATTTTCCCGCGCTAGCCGGGCAACCTCGTCCATATCGATAATCTGGTCCTCTTCGCGCACGCCATAGGGCACCGGTGTGAACCATTTCCCCGACATGTTCATCGGGTGACCGTGCGTCAAATGCCCACCCGCGGCAAGATCCAGCCCCATGAACTTGTCACCCGGCTGGAGCAGCGCAAGGAACACCGCCTGATTCATCTGGCTGCCCGAATTGGGCTGCACATTGGCGAATTGGCTGCCGAACAGCGCCTTAGCGCGATCAATGGCGAGGATTTCGATCTCATCGACATATTCGCAGCCGCCATAATAGCGTTTGCCGGGGTAGCCCTCGGCGTACTTGTTGGTCAGCACCGATCCAGAGGCTTCGAGCACCGCGCGCGAGCAGATATTTTCGCTGGCGATCAGTTCGATCTTGTCACGCTGGCGGCCGAGTTCCTTGGCAATCCATCCGGCAATCACGGGATCGGTTTCAGCAATGCTCGCGGTAAAAAAGCCTTGGGGGGTAACGGCAGTCATCGGTAATCCTGTTCAGCAGGTTGGGTTAGAGAGCTTCTCGACGCGGGCAGTATGTCGGCCCCCGGCGAAAGGCGTGGAAAGGAATGCATTGAGGCAGGCCTTAGCCATGTCAGGCGCGATAAGCCGCGCGCCCATGGCGATGGCGTTGGCATCATTGTGTTCACGCGCGAGCGCGGCTGAGAGCGGTTCTGAAACCAGGGCGCAGCGGACTGCCGGATCACGATTCACCGCGATGGAAATTCCGATACCCGAACCGCACAGCGCGACTCCGAATTCAGCAGTTCCATTAGCCACAGCAATTGCCAGTTTATAGCCAAAGTCCGGGTAGTCCACCCGGTCAGCCGTTTCCGGCCCAAGATCAGCCACTTCATGGCCCAGTCCGACCAAATAATCGCGCAGTTCAGCTTTAAGATCGAAGGCGGCGTGATCGGAAGCGATGGCGATGCGCATAGGGCCTGTCCGGGACTGCGGGGTGGGGTGGTGCCCCCATAGAAGCAAGCGCGCAGCCGCGCCACCCGCAAAGCAGCGATCTTGCACAGTTGAGGCAAATTGACTCAGCGCCATTCGCGCACCATCACTGGCGACGGGCAGAAGGATAATAAAATGAAAAACTGGCTGGGATTTCTCACGGCGACGGCGGCAGCTTTTTTGCTGGCGATTATGGCAACCACGCCGCCGGGGCCAGTACCTGCTTCGGCTGATGCCAAGAGTTTTTCAGCCGAACGCGCGATGGTCGATGTCCGCCGTATCGCCAACGTTCCGCATCCTGCGGGATCAGCTGAAGACGCGGCGGTGCGCGCCTATCTGGTCGAGCACCTGCGCACCATGGGGCTGGAAGTGCGAGAAACCACTTCGCCGATGCCGCAAAAATCAATTGATCGCATGACGCAGTGGAGCAAGGGCACTCTGGTTCCGACCACGCTGATCAATGTTATCGGTGTGCTGCCGGGCAAGGATCGTGCGCTTCCGGCGGTGGCGATGATGGCGCATCACGACACTGTCTGGGGCTCTCCCGGCGCGGCAGACGATACCGCAGGCGTAGCCAGCATTCTTGAGGCTGTCCGCGCAATCAAGGCGCAAGGGCAACCGCTGCGCGATCTTGCGGTAATCATCACTGATGGTGAGGAAACCGGGCTGAGCGGCGCGAAAGCATTCTTCGCCGAAGATCCGCTGCGCCAGCACATCGGCGCGGTGGTCAACATGGAGGCGCGCGGCGGCGGCGGGCGGACGACCCTGTTTCAAACATCGCGCAATAATGGCGATGCGGTGCGGCTGTATGCCAAAGTGGTTTCGCATCCCGGCGGTTCCTCGCTCGCGGCTTACATTTACTCCGTACTGCCCAACGACACTGATCTTTCGGTGATGCTGAAGGCGGGCGAAACTTTGGGATATAACTTCGCCTTTATCGGGCGACCGGGGCTTTATCATTCACCCAAAGCGACGCCAGACCGGCTCGATGAAGGCGCGTTGCAGGATATGGGCGGGCAGGTTCTGGCGATCACCTCGGCGCTGGCGAGCGCGCAGCAATTGCCTGCGCCGAGTGCCGACGTGGTGTTTTTTGATGTGTTCGGCCTGTTCACGGTGGTTTATTCGGTTTGGGTCGGCTGGCTGATGATCGGTGTCACGGCGGCAGGGCTGGGCCTCGCGGCAAAGCGTAGTTGCACGGTAAAGGACATGCTGGTTGGACTTGGACGCATTTTGGCGCTGATTGTTGGGGCAGGGCTGGCGCTTTATCTGCTGAACATCGTGTCCGGCTCTGGGGAAGGCCATAATTACTACGACCGGCTGGCGGCGATCCCGATGCTTGAGTTGATGGCCGCATTCACCTACATGGCGGCATTTCTACTGGTTTACGGCAAGTCTGCTTGGAGCAACGGCCAATTGATCGGCGGCACCTTGCTGCTCGCGCTGCTGGGAACAGCGGCGCAGGTGTTCGCGCCGACCGCAGCTTACTTCATCCTGTGGCCGGTTCTGCTGGCAACGCTGGCTATCTGGGCTGCCGCAAAATACCGCTGGATTTCCGCCATCTGCGCCGGACTGACCTTGGGCTACATGCTCTATCTCGGCCACTTCATCATGCAGGGCGTGGGGCCGGTCATGCCATCAGTGGCCGCATTGACGCTCGCCCTTGCGACCGCCGCAATGCTCCCCCTGTGGCCGGGAATTGCGAAGCGAACCAACCGAAACGCCGTAATAGCGCTATCCGTACTGGCAATAGGCATGGCACTGTGGATCAGGCTCGATCCGATTGCCGATACGGTGGCGGTCTATTCAACGGACCACGGCCAGCCACCGATCCCGATTACGAAGGGGTAGTGATGAAGGCCGTACAGCTGCGCGTCCTTCGCGTCAGGCAATCGCCTTGCGCAAAGCTTCATTGATCCGCGATTGCCAGCCACGCCCTGTAGCCCGGAAATGAGCCAGAATATCTGGATCGAGCCGCAAGGAGACCGGCTGCTTGGCATCGGGTTTTACCGAACCACTCGGACGACCGCGCATTTTTGGAAATGCGGCACGAATGCTCGCTGGGATATCATTGCCATATAGCGCTCGGGCAAAGTCAGCGTCGGTCCACTCGGGATTGTCGTCGTCAAAAATTATCGGCTGGTCGACCAGGGCGACGCCACTCCTTCTCATGTGCTCGTCGCAAATTGATCACGAGGATAATCCCGCCGCGATCAGTTCCCGCGAGTCAATAAGCCACGCCATCGATGTAACCGTAAAGCCGGAACCGAGGCTCGGCATAACGCTGATCGGCGACGTAGGCCACAAGATCGAAATCAGAGGCTCGAGCAAGCGAAATGCCATGCTTGGCTATATTCATCCGGTCCTTGTCAGGATCGAACTCGATTTCCATCGCAATTAATTGTATATACTATTAATTGCGATGTCAAGCCTCACTGATCCAAGAAACTCCGCATTTTGCGTGACCGGCTTGGGTGCTTGAGCTTCCGCAGCGCCTTCGCCTCGATCTGCCGGATGCGTTCGCGGGTAACCGAGAACTGCTGGCCGACTTCCTCGAGCGTGTGATCGGTGTTCATGCCGATGCCGAAGCGCATGCGCAGCACGCGTTCTTCGCGCGGGGTCAGGCTTGCCAGAACCCGTGTGACGGTTTCCTTGAGGTTCGCCTGAATCGCCGCATCAACCGGGATGATAGCGTTCTTGTCCTCAATGAAATCGCCCAGATGCGAATCTTCCTCGTCGCCAATCGGCGTTTCGAGGGAGATCGGCTCTTTGGCGATCTTCATCACCTTGCGGACTTTTTCGAGCGGCATCGAAAGGCGCTCGGCCATTTCCTCGGGCGTCGGCTCGCGGCCTTGCTCGTGGAGGAACTGGCGGCTGGTGCGAACCAGCTTGTTGATCGTTTCGATCATGTGGACCGGAATGCGGATCGTGCGCGCCTGATCGGCGATTGAACGCGTGATCGCCTGCCTGATCCACCAGGTGGCATAGGTGCTGAACTTGTAGCCGCGGCGGTATTCGAACTTGTCGACCGCCTTCATCAGCCCGATGTTGCCTTCCTGAATAAGATCAAGGAATTGCAGGCCTCTG
>JAYVNC010000078.1:0-6423 GCA_043758655.1 Novosphingobium sp. | reverse complement strand
GCCAACTCGGTCTATGTCGAGATGGTCTCCAAGGCGATGAAGGGGGCGGGCAGCGTTGAACAAATTCAAGACTTTGCCAAAGGCATCGCGCCGATGGGCCAAATGGGGATGAAGCTATTCCAGCAATTCATGGAAAGCGGCGCCGCGTTTACGGCGGGTGCCAAAAAGAAGGACAGCTGATCAAAGTCAGCGGGCGCAACTTATGATCGATACAATTTTCGCCCTGTCGAGCGGCGCGCCGCCGGCTGCGATTGCGGTAATCCGGATCAGCGGACCGCAAGCCGCAGCGGCGATGTTTGCGCTGTTGGGCCGCCAGCTGGAACCGCGCCATGCTACGTTCGCAGCTTTGCGCTGCACAGAGGGTGAGTTGATTGATCGGGCGCTGGCGCTGTGGTTGCCGGGTCCGCATAGTGCCACTGGAGAGGATACGCTGGAGCTGCATTGCCACGGCGGCCGCGCGGTAATCGGCGCAGTAGAGGCCGCGCTGGCGGTGCTGCCGGGTCTTCGGGTAGCGGCTCCAGGCGAATTCACGCGCCGTGCCTTTGCGGGCGGCAAAATCGATTTGGCGCAGGCCGAAGGGCTGGCCGATTTGCTATGTGCGGAAACCGAACTGCAGCGTCAGTCGGCGATGGCCATGGCGGGCGGGGCGTTTTCCCAGCAGGTGGCACAGTGGCGCGATCGGTTGCTCACGCAGTCGGCTATGCTGGAAGCGGTGCTCGATTTTGGTGATGAGGATGATGTCGCTTTGCTCTCGGCGAATTTCGTCGCGGAGCTGGCGGCGCTGGAAGCTGACTTGGCGCAGTGGCTGGCGCGGCCGCGCGCCGAACAGCTGCGCGAGGGCTACCGCGTGGTTGTCGCTGGACCGCCAAACGCCGGAAAAAGTACTCTATTCAATGTGTTGGTGCAGGCAGAAGCGGCGATCGCCACGCCAATTCCGGGCACCACCCGCGATGTCCTGACGCGTCCGGTGGCCTATGCCGGGGTGCCGTTCCTGTTTGCCGATACGGCTGGACTGCATGACGCGGTGAACGATGAAGTGGAGGCTATCGGGATCGAACGCGCGCTCGAAGCGCTCGACCGTGCTGATCTTGTCCTGTGGCTCGGTCCCGAGGGGGCGGGGCCTGCAGGCGCATGGGAAATCACCGCGCAGATTGATCGCAGCAAGGCCCCGGCCAAGTTAGCCGCGCGGCACCAGATATCGGCCAAGACCGGGGCAGGGGTAGCTGCGCTGCGCGATGATCTGATTGCTACCGCGCGAGCCGCTTTGCCAAAACCTGGCGAGGCCGCGCTGAACGAACGGCAGCATCTCCACCTGCGCCACGCTCAGCGTGCGCTGGCGGCAGCGCAACACGAGCATGATAGCCTGCTGATTGGCGAGGCGCTGCGGCTTGCACGGCTCTCATTCGATGCCTTGCTCGGCCGCACTACCACCGAAGATATGCTCGACACGCTGTTTGGACGGTTCTGCATCGGTAAATGAACGGTATTATGTAGCAAACGCACCAATGCGTAGGCGTTTATCCGTCTTCGCGATTGCGGCTGTCATCGTTTGCGGTGTGTCGCAGTTATGTGTCGTGGGGAAGCCAGACATACTCGATCTTTTGCATCACCATGGTAGCCGGCCCGTAGATTTTTTCCATTTCGACCAAAGCAAAACAAAAATGTGTTCGGCAATTGGTGAGGGTCAATGTGGAATATTGGATGAATCCCGAAACGGTTACAGGAACCATTACGGGGTCGCGGAAGGGGGTTTTAATATGGCCGTCAGAGCGAGAAGGCACTCTGATTTGCAATCCTTCTGCCCAAGGATGCACGTCGCCGGGCCAAATGGGTTCATCTGTAAATTCAATGGCAAGTCCCTGAATTTCAGCCAGGGTGTTGCCGGTATTTCCAAAATGGAGGATCAATTGTTCGGTTGGTTCGCCTTGTTCCACAGTGGCATGGCTAAAGGCCAGATGCGCTCGCTCGCCTTGGATATAGGACAATCTGCTGTGTTCTGCTTCGTCGGCGGTCCGCTTTCCTTCTTTAGCTGCATCACGAGCATAGAAGGCGGCGGCTATAGCAGCGGCCAAGGTGATGAAGCCGCCAACCGTTTGAAACCAAGCGGTCCACAACCCTTGGCTGGCAATCTCAGCCTGCGCTTGAGCGGCATCACCGGCACGCGTCTGTTGTATAAGATCGCTTCGATCATGGCGATAAGTTTGGGCCTGTTCGGTGCAAGCATCGGCCTTGCTAAGGCGCTTCACCCCGTCTCGAACGGCCGCGATGGCCGATGGCTCACATTGGCTACCGCCGGGGTGATAGTCTTCGGCATCGGGACGTTCGTAGCTATATCGCTCTAGGGTCGGAACGGTGGGCCAAGTGGCGACACCTATAATAGCTGCAATTAATGCAACTAATCCAATCGCAGCGAGGATGTTCCGATTGCCTCTAGACATTGTATCAAGAACACCGCTGTAAATTTGCCACGGCTGAGCTTGTTCCTGATATTCGGCTCAGAGTCCACCACGCCGATCTCAGCCAGCTTATCGACAAGCTGCCCATAGGACACATTGCGGCGCTTCAACTCGCCCTTCAGCAGTCCCTTAACCTTCGCTTCCCAAACCGTGTCTGACACAACGTATCTCCAATGATGATATAATCATCATATACGATACATTTGCCATTGACAAGAGTGCAGTATTGCCACTATATCCAATGCATAAGCACTGGAAACAATGACAATGCAACACTTTCTCCTCTCTTCCGCCGCCCGCTCGCTGAGCCTCAAGAAGGTTTTCCGCATGGGCGAGGACGTTGCTTATCAGACCTTCTGCCAGATGCGCTGGCCCGATACGGAAGGCGAAGCGGTATGCCCGCGCTGCGGCAGCACCAATCATTACAATCTTTTAACACGCCGCAAATTCAAGTGCGCCGCTTGCTATCACCAGTTCAGCGTCACCAGCGGGACGATCTTTGCCTCGCGCAAACTGTCGTTCACCGACTTGCTGGCCGCGATTGTGATATTCGTGAACGGGGCCAAAGGCGTTTCGGCGCTGCAAGTCAGCCGCGATCTGGACGTGCAATACAAGACCGCCTTCGTGCTCTCACACAAGCTGCGCGAAGCAATGGCCGCAGAGGATATTGGGCAGACGCTGCAAGGTGAGGTTGAGTTGGACGGGGCATATTTTGGCGGTCACATTCGCCCGGCCAACCGCAAGACTGAACGCCGCGACCGCCGCCTTGCGATCTATCAAACCGGCAAGCGCCAAGTCGTTGTCGTCGGTCGCGAGCGCGGCGGCGAAAGCATCACCGTTGTTGCCAAGAGCGAAGCCCTTGGCGGCGAAATCGTCGCCTCACGCATTCACCACATGGCGACCGTCCATGCCGACGAAGCCAGCCACTGGGACACGCTGCACGCCAAGTTTGAGACACACCGCATCAACCACACTGTGAGCTACTCAAATGGCATCGCTTGCACCAATCAGGCCGAAAGCTTTTTCTCGCGCTTGCGCCGGATGGAAGTCGGAACGCACCACCATATCGCCGGGCCATATCTCGCCAGCTACGCCGCAGAGGCTTCATGGCGCGAGGACAATCGTCGCGTGTGCAATGGCAATCAGACGGCGATGGTCGGTGTTGCTGCGCTGGCTGGCGGCGTGTCACGTCAGTGGAAGGGATATTGGCAGCGAGCAGCTATCTCAGATTGATGCAAAAATCACCTGTTCGGGCAAAAGATACATCAAAGCGGCTTAGCACATCCATACCAACAATTGCATCGAATCTATCGTTGTCGGCAATGTTGATGACCTCGACGGGCTCTTCAAGGCCGAAGTAGGAGTTGCTAGAATCTTGTGCGCCCATGTCCGCATTTTCCGAACACCAAATACCGAAACTGACCCAGAAGAGGCTATGAACGTTTTCGTTGTGGACGTTTTTTATGAACCTCTTGCCGTGTCTAACGAGGCCTTCTGCGGCAATAGTGCGATAAGTCAGACAAGTCCGCTGGGCACCTGTATCTAACAGTGCCCGATAAGACGTTATAGGCATCTGCGGCACCGGCTGTGTGTGTGCCACGCTCGCAAAATCAGGCGTGAAGCGTTGAACCCCGATCTGGATTAGGGCCTGTCGATTATCAAGCTTGCCCTGTGCCACCAGCATAAGAGTAAAATCCTAAGTTGTCGGATTGCTGGGTAACCTCTTGCACGGAATACATCTGCTCACCAAACTGGCGAGCGCCTTCAATGAACGCAACGATTGAGCTGTCGTAGAGATCAATCAGGCGCTCTTTGTGAAGCAACGCATATTTGCCAGGTGCCTTTTGAAGAAGGTCTGGCAGCATACCGCAAAATGCGTCAAAGTTTAGATCAACTTCTGATTCGCCAATCTGCTGCATCACTACCCTCCGAGATACACTCCCGGATTACTAACATGCAGCCCCGAGTCGTGTCACGCACCAATCTTGACAAAATCGGCAAAACGAGTCCCGATATCAACATGAATCGATTCGGGTAGTTTCGCGTAATTATATTATGCGGAACGCAGCCGCCATAGACTTGGATAACAGGTCGCATCGAGAATAACGACACCGTCCCGCCTGCGGCTAAACGTGCTGTGAATTGTGTTTGCCAGCATCCCGCGAGAATCAGGGGTATCTGCCCGCCCCTGCTTCGCAAGCACCCGCCGCGCGATCTCACTGGCCGTAAGCGGTTCACCGGCCTCTCTCAGCACAGTAAGCGCTTCCCGGCTTCCAGACCCTCTGGGCGTTCCCGCCGGGTTCTTCACGAAGCTGCGCTTGGTTGCGATCTTTGATAGGTCGTAGCTGGGCTGGAACATCTTGATGACGTGATCGACGTGCGCCAGTTCGATCTCAAGTCGCATGATTTGATAGCGCCGCGCCTTGATCTCTCCATCAATCCGCGCGCGCTTATCGACCAAGGCGCTGATTACGTGTGTGTCTGCCATTCGATGACATTACGCATTGCTGGCGATTACATCTATCTTTGTGTTGGTGCGTTTGCTACATAATACCGTAAATGAATGTTCCACGTGGAACACACCTGCGCTAAGGCGCGGGTGATTATGCAGCAGTTTGATATCATCGTAGTCGGCGGGGGCCATGCCGGGGTGGAAGCCGCCGCTGTTGCAGCGCGGATGGGCGCGCGAGTGGCCTTGGTCAGTTTTGATCTGGCGGCGATTGGCGCGATGAGCTGCAACCCGGCGATTGGCGGGCTGGGCAAGGGGCACCTCGTTCGCGAGGTGGATGCGTTCGATGGGATCATTGCGCGCGCCGCAGATGCAGGGGCAATCCATTACCGCATGCTCAATCGGTCCCGCGGGAGCGCCGTGCAAGGGCCGCGCGTGCAAGCTGACCGCAAGCGCTTCAAAGCCGAGGTGCAACGCCTGCTGGCGCGCCAGGGCGATCTCACGCTGGTGCAGGGCGAGGCGGCGGCGTTGCAGATCGTCGGTGAGCGCGTCACCGGGATTGCGTTGGCTGATGGAACCAGCCTGAACGCTGCGGCGGTCGTGCTGTGTACCGGGACCTTTCTTGGCGGGGTGTTGTTTCGGGGCGAGGAGCGCATCGTCGGCGGGCGGATCGGCGAAGCTTCAGCCCAGCGGCTGGCTGCGCAGCTGCGTGAGGCTGCGTTGCCGCTCGCCCGGCTCAAGACCGGCACGCCGCCCCGGCTCGATGGTCGGACGATTGATTGGACGCAGCTTGAAGAACAGCCGTCGGACCGTGAACCTTGGACCATGTCGGCGCTGACCAAGGCGCGCCCGCTGCCGCAGGTATTCTGCGCAATCACGCGGACCAATCCGGCCAGCCATGACGTCATCCGTGCCAATCTGCACCGCTCGCCGTTGTTTTCGGGCGCAATCGGCGCGTCTGGCCCGCGTTACTGCCCCTCGATCGAGGACAAGATCCACCGTTTCGCTGACCGCGATGGGCACCAGGTATTTCTTGAGCCTGAGGGACTCGACACACATCTGGTCTATCCCAACGGGATCAGCACCTCGCTTCCCGCTGATGTGCAATTGTCGATGCTGCGGACGATGGAAGGGCTGGAGCAGGCCGAAATGGTCGTGCCGGGCTATGCGGTCGAATACGATCATCTCGACCCGCGCGCGCTGCGCCCAAGTCTGGAGCTGCGCGCGCTACCGGGCCTATACTGCGCGGGGCAGATCAACGGCACCACCGGCTATGAAGAGGCGGCCGCGCAAGGCTTGCTGGCCGGGATGGCGGCGGCTGCCGCAGTGCTGGGCCGCGCCGCGCCGCCGCTTGACCGGGCGAACAGCTATATGGCGGTGATGGTCGATGATCTGACATTGCACGGCGTGTCAGAACCCTATCGCATGCTGACAGCGCGGGCCGAGTACCGGCTGCGGCTGCGCGCTAATAACGCGGGAACCCGGCTCACGCAGCTCGGCTTGGCAGTCGGCTGCGTT